>NZ_JAELUC010000089.1 GCF_016429155.1 Pedobacter sp. ASV12
GGCCTGAAAGTTGTTGGTAATGTTAAAATTCGAGTTGGTATTGAAGCTGCTTAACGAGGCATTGTAAAGCGGATTAGGGATCAACTCGTTGCCGTCGGTCAGGTCTGTTGCATAAACGGTAGGAGAGAGGGCCACTTCAAGGTATTTTTCGCTGGCTGGCAACAAGCGGTAATAAGGATTGGTTTGCACCCATTGCGAGTAGCTGCCGTAAGGCGAGAAAGTTGCTTCGGCACCAGATACATATACGCGGTTAGATACATTGAAAATGCCCGAACGATAGCTCAGGTTCAGATTGGCGCCCCAGTCGTCGCGTTTTTCGCCCTTCATGGCTGCGTTGTTTTGGCGGATGTTGGCGCCTATATCATAGCGGATCGTGTTGTCTCCACCCGAAGCATTGACCGAATGGCGTTGCGAAAAGCCGGTTTGCAGGGGCTGGCTTAGCCAATAGGTATCTACTCCTCTCAATACTTCCTTTAAACGATTGTTATACACCTCGTCTAAAAGCAATTGCCTCGAAACCACACCTGTATAGTCTTTGTACCTGCCTGCCAAACTCTCGAAAGTTAGTTTTTCGGAGGCGTTCATCATGTTGTAGGAAGAAAGGTCGGGCATTTCTACCTTTAAATCGGAAGTATAGCTAACACGCAGCTTGCCTGGCAATGGTTTTTTGGTTTCCACTACGATAACCCCATTGGCGGCTCTGGAGCCATAAATAGCGGTCGAGGCCGCATCTTTAAGTACAGTCACTGAAGCCACTACGTTCATATCGAGGTCTATAATGGTACGCAATGAAGTTTCAAAGCCATCTAAAATGAACAAAGGCTGGTTAGGATCGGCCGAAAACTGGTCTCTCAAAGCATTGGTCGATATGCTGGTTTGTCCACGCAATTCGATTGTAGGCAACACATTCGGGCTTGAACCCATGGCGTTGTTTTCTATCTGGATAAAGGCGGGATCAACGGTACGCAAACTTTGGATCAGGTTTTGGTTGTTCAAGGCTTTGAGCTGTTCGCCGGTGTAGGTAGAGGCCGCTCCGGTAAAAGATTCCTTCTTTCTTTCGAACATACCGGTAATCACCACGTCTTTCATGGTGGTTTCGGCTACTTCTAACGAAATATTAAGCGGCATTTTCCTGCCTTTTAGCCTTACTTCCTGTGGTTTGTAGCCAACAAAGCTCACCAAAAGCACATCGTCTTCTGTTGGAGCGGTAATCCTGAAATTGCCATTCTCGTCGGTTACTACAGCGGCTTGGTTAGAGCCTTTGACGCGCACCGACGCACCGGTAAGCGGCTTGCCATTTTCGTCAACAATTTTGCCCGTAACCACTACGGCTCTTTTGGCCAGGATTTCAGGGGAAACAAAGCGCAGCACGATCGCTTTTTGCTCGATGGTGTAGGTTAACGGTTGGTTTTCGAAGCAAATGCGCAGCACTTCTTCAACTGGCGCATTCTTAACTTTAAGCGTAACCTGCTTGGCCAGGTTCAGCATGTTTGAGCTGTAGAAAAAATCATAACCGGTTTGCTTTTTGATTTTTTGGAGCACGAATTCTAGTGGAGCTGCCTTTTCATCAAGCGTAATTTGGGCAAAGCTGAGCGTGGCTTTGGCCTGCAAAATAAAAGTGATTACTACGATAAAGGTTAATCTCAATTTTAATAATATTTTGGCATAGGCATGGCTTTTTAGGCCATGCTTAAATGTCATGTAAAAATTCATACATTTGTTTGTTAGGGTTTAGGTTCAAATGTTAATAAGCATTGATGATTTGACAGTATTGCCCGAATATTGCGCCGCAAGGCGCTTAAGGCCAGGGGTGTTGCAACCACCCTTGGCTTTTTTTGGCCTACTGCTTTTTGAGCGTAAGTTTATGGCATAATGATGATTCTCCTTTCTTCGAACTTAAAGTGAATACTGTTGGTCAGTTCCATGATTTTGAGCACCTGCTTGATATTTCTGCTTCTTGAAATGGAACCCGAAAAGCTAAGCCCCGCTATATTTGGCGGGCAAACGATGTCAACGTCATACCACCTCGAAATTTTTCGCATGATGCTGCCCAGCTCTTCCTTGTTGAAAACAAAATTATTCTCAGTCCAGGCAATAGCATTGTCTTCATCGGCAGGCCTGATGCCGATATTGTCTTTAACTACAACTGTTTCCAGTCCTGGCACAAGCGTTCTGGTGTTGCCGCTGCTGGTGCTAACCTTAACGCTGCCCTGTAACAAAGTGGTAACCGTAGCCCTTTCGTTGGCATAAGCATTGATGTTAAAGTGGGTGCCCAGCACTTCAACGGTTTGGTTATTGGCAATGACTTTAAAAGGCTGGTTATGGCGGTGGGCAACTTCAAAATAGCCTTCTCCGCTTAGTTTTACAACCCTTTCCGTACCATTAAATGCCGTAGGATAGGTTAACGAAGATTCCGAATTCAACCAGACTTTTGTGCCGTCGGCTAAGGTAAGGCTGTAATAGCCACCGCTAGGAATGGTAAGCGTATTGATATCGTTTGTGCCCGGATTAATAGCTTGCTGGCCATTATAAACCAAGGCATCGTCTTCGGTTTTGAAGATATGCACATCGTTTTGGTCTGCCAGTTTGCCGTTTTTGGCATCAGATAAAACGATAGAAGTACCATTGCCCAAAGTTAAGATGGCTTTTTTGCCACCGGGTACGATTTTGGCAGCAGCCAGTTCGTTTTGGCTTTGGCTTCGAGACTGATTTCGGTTGAAGAAGAAATAGGTTCCGAAAAATAAAATAGCGAAGATGGCCGCTACGGCTGCTATTTTTGGATACGGCCAGTTCAGGCGAACCACTTTCTTTTGATGCACCGGCAGCTGTTGCCAAGTGTTTGCCTTTGCCTCCTGAAGGTCTTCGAGGGTTAAATCGATGGGCTCAAGCTCGTCGGCCACATACCAGCTTTCCAGCAAAGCGAGCTCTTCTTCCGTACACTGGTTGGTCCTATATTTTTGAAGTAATGTTTTGGCGTCTATTTTTTGCATGTTTTAAAGAATCTCTCTTTTGCATAATAAGACGGCAAGGGGGTAAGGTTGGTGGTAGATGAAATAAAAAAAAAGTTAAAAATGATTTCAGACAGCAATAAAAAGCATCGTTCCCAACTTCACTCTCAATAGCCTTAATGCATTGTTTATTTGTTTTTTAACCGTTTGTTCGGATAGGTTTAGCTGTTTGGCAATTTCCTTATGACTTAACTTTTGTTTCCTGCTCATTTCAAAAACGGCCTTCATTTTTTCGGGTAGGGCCGAAATTCCATTGTCGATCAGTTGGGTCAATTGTTTCTCGCGCACGAGATGGTCGGTAATGCAATGGCCCTGGTCGATATAGCCTTGTAGGGAAGAAATGTATTTCGATTCTACCTGCTGGTGCGCAATAAAATCGAGTATCCTGTTTCTAACCGCCGTATAGAGATAGGCGGTTAAATTCGAATCGATGGCCAATGTGTGGCGCTTATTCCACAAATGGGCAAAAAGCTCGTGCACTACATCTTGGGCTTCTTCCTTATTACGCAACTTTTGGTAGGCATGGATGTACAAACTGTTGAAGTATTTATTATAGATAATGGTATAAGCTATTCCGTCGTCACTTTTCAGTAACTGGATCAATTCGCTATCAGAAGGATAATCATAGGACACCATCGCACAACCACTGGATTTTTACTTTATCAACTAATTTTTTAAGATTAGACTGAGGAAAAGTAAGTTCTCGGTAATCAAAACTAGTGCAAATTAGCTAATAAACAAATAAGTGTAAATAATTCGTTAAGTTTTTCTGCAATTGTGCGTCAATGTAGTTGATTGGGCTATTTAGCCTGATTTTGATACAGTCACGGCTGGCTAGATCCGAGAGAAACGTCGAAATAATCAAACCACGTGCAACAATAAGCGGCTCAGCGGTGTCTTTTAAAAAAAGACAAACCTTTTATGAAACTCAAACCAGCTATTTTTACGCTTCTGCTTGCTTTGGGCTTGGGCCAAGTTGGCAAAGTACAGGCACAGCAAAAAGTTTTTACCACAGATATCGACAATTTTTGGAACGCTTTTGATAGCGTACGCACCACTGCCGACAGTGTTAAACAGGTAGACTATATCCAAAATTTGTACATCAACCGTGGAACCGAGGGCCTCAAGGCCTTTATGAAGGCCAGGGGCTACAGTGCCCCGCTCTATGTATCGCTCATCCGACGCTATCCCAGATTTTGGAATTCCATACGCCCCAGTACCCTGGCGGTAAAGAACAAAAGACAGGAGATTGAAAAAAGCATTCAAAAATTCAAAAAACTATATCCCGAGCTCAAAGAAGCCAAAATGTATTTTACCATAGGTGGTTTGCGTTCGGGAGGCACGGTGTCCGATGACATGGTACTGGTTGGGACCGAAATCGCAACCGGGAACCCTAAAACCGATGCCTCCGAATTTCCTAACGATTGGTTGCGCAATGTGTTCAAAGGCAGTTCCGAAGCCAACCTTGTTCGCCTCAATGTTCACGAATATGTGCATACCCAGCAAAGCGGCTATACCCCCAATCTCTTGGGCCAGAGTATTAAGGAAGGAGCCTGCGATTTTATGACCGAACTGGTGATGGACAAGCTGTTGGATGGTACTTATGCAACTTATGGCAGGGCACATGAAGATTCTTTAAAAAGGCAGTTTAAGGAAGACATGTTAACCCCGGCTACCGATAGCTGGCTTTACAATGGCTCAAATGCAAAAGTGGCCGATTTGGGCTATTACATGGGTTATGCCATCTGCAAGAGCTATTATAAGCAGGCCAAAGACAAGAAAAAAGCGATAAAGGAAATCATCGAACTTAATTATGACGAGCCGGCATTGGTCACTGCTTTTTTAAAACACTCAAACTATTATCCAGAAGGTTTTGACGAAGCCGAACTGCTCAAAAAATACGAAGCCAAACAGCCTATGGTGCTGAAGATAGAGCCATTTGCCAACGGCGACCAAAACGTAGATCCTGCCCTTAAGCAAATGCGTATTGTTTTTTCAGAACCCATGAACAGCAAAAGCTATTCTATAGATTTGGGCGCATTGGGGAAAGACCATTTTCCTATTGCAAAAGCTGGCGAATTTGCGGCTGATGGCCTTAGCATGACCATGTACCTGGACCTGAAAGCCGGAACCAATTATGATTTTGTAATTACAGGAAGGGGTTTTAAATCTATAAAAGGCTATGCCCTCAAATCTTTTCCAGTAGCATTCCAAACAAAGTAAGCACAACACCTCAATAGCTATAGAAAATCAACCCCAATACGGTTGATTTTTTTGTTTTGCTCTATTTTTTACGAGTTCTAAAATGTTTGTAAATCAATGGTTTATTGTTTAAATTAGGTTGTTCGCTATTCATCTAAATTAACGTTATGATACTTTCTCCAATCGATAGCTCCGCAACTTGGCGAAGCTGACGGCTATTTTCTCATGAAATATTCGATTCCAGCTGGCTTGGTTCCGTTAGGCCAGGTGAGGGCGAACAGTACAATGTGGTTTGATAGAATTGCATCCGCTTTAAAGTTTATTCCTAATTCCTTTTGATTGATATGACGGCAGAAGAAAAACAAGAGCTCATTAAGAAGTTGCTCGCCAATAGGATAGCTATTGCCGATTTTCATTTGCTCCGTAAGGAAATCAATGAATTTGACCTTTCGCTTATCATCCAAAAGATCTACGACCTGAACGATGAACAGGTGCGCAAGATTGCCGCATTGGCTCCTGTAATGGCCAAAGTTGATGCCCTTAAAAATGCGCAGCGCAATAAGAAGTTCTTCGATAAGGTCAAAAATGGATTTCGGGCAGATTTAGCCAATAAGATCATTTTGGTAGAGGGCGACTCCTGGTTCAATTACCCCATTTTGCTCAGCGATGTGATCGATTGGGTTTCGATGGAGAAGAATATGGCGGTTTATAGCCTCGCTTCGGGTGGCGACTGGCTGCTCAATATGCTGAGTGCCAGAAGATACATCGAGCAATTATCTACCATGAACCCCGATGTTTTTATCATTAGCGGGGGTGGCAATGACTTGGTTGGCGAAAATCGCATTGCGGCCATGGTGAATCCGCTTGGCAAATCAGAAGAGTTTATGGAAAGCGCCTGGGCACGTGAACTGATGCGCATATCGAGAACGGATTTTGACCCCGATCGCTTCAATAATGGCCTGACTTACCTTTCCAAGGATTTTTTTGCCTTGTTAATGTTTTTTCAGTTGCAATATTATTACATCTTTAATGGCATTTTTACAGGGGGTACCGGAGATCCCAAAAATGGAAAATTCCCAGGTATTAAAGTCATTACGCAAGGCTATGACTACCCACAGCCTTCGCGCAAACTGGGTTTTGGTCTTAACCCGTTAAAATGGTATATACCCATAGTCAGAAAATTTTTGGGGCATGGCAGCTGGTTAAAAACACCATTGGATATGCGCGGAATTACCAATGAAGAGGCACAGCGGGATGTTTTATATGCCATGATCTTTTTGTTTAACGAAATGATGATCGAAGTAGGAGAGGTTTTTCAGGGCATTGCCGGCTATGATTGTGTATTTCATATCGATTCGAGGGGCGCAGTAGGCGATAAGGGCTGGACCGATGAGCTGCATCCTTTGCCAGAAAATTTTAAGAGAACAGGCGCTTCCTTTATCCAATGCATTAACGGAATACCTTCGCCAAACGGCTTGGTTTACCGGGTTAAAACCTAATTGCTCCAATTTATGAAAAAGGTAATTTTTGCTATATTCTTGGTCATCGTGTTCATCATGGGCTATCAGGGAAAACTGCTGGAACGTGCTGGTTTTGGCATCATCAACTTAGAATTGGCCAAGGACGGCGCAACGGGCAAAAATATTTTGCAACAATGGCATGGCAGTCCTTATGGTGATGGCACCTTGCTGGATATCGCTAAGCAAAATGTACAGCTGGATTATTTTTTTATCGTGGTTTATGTCAGTCTGTTGATGGCCTTGGCCAATTCGCAGATGCAACGCGAAAAATCAGTGTGGTTGAATAATTTGTTGCGATTCAATTTGTTGCTGGCTTTTTTGACTGGTTTATTAGATGTAATCGAAAATATAATGATACAGCATAATTTTCATCATGTTTTAACTGCCGAAGCTTATTGGAACCCCTATGGGGTAGCACTTGCCAAATTTGGGCTTGCTGCCCTTAGTGTATTGGTTTTATTGTTTTCATACTTAAAATCATTCCTCAGTTTTAAATAATATCAATGGCCACCAGCCTAATTCAGGCAGTAAAAGTGAGGTTAAGGCAAACGTTTGTGTAATATTAGCTCGGGTTTAACTAAGGTAAATGGGTATTATTGGATTGTAAAACCTAACCAAACCTTAATTAAATCATGATAAAACTCAGCAGGCTTTTATTTTTCTTTTTGCTGTTATTCGTTGGCGCCAAGGCCATCGGCCAGGGTAAAGCCCAAACTTTTGCCATTGGCCATGAAGCTTTTGAACTGAATGGAAAGCCCTATGTAATCCGTTGTGGCGAAATGCATTTTGCCCGTATTCCTAAGGCCGAATGGCGCAACCGACTACAAATGGCCAAGGCCATGGGGCTAAATACTGTATGCGCCTATCTTTTTTGGAACATCCACGAAAAACAGCCAGACCAGTTTACTTGGCAAGGGCAAAGCGATGCTGCGGAATTTTGCAAATTGGCCAAAGAAGAAGGTTTATACGTTATCTTAAGACCGGGGCCTTATTCTTGTGCCGAATGGGAGTTTGGCGGTTTTCCTTGGTGGCTGCTTAAAGATAAAACTATCCAATTGCGTACCCAACATCCTTATTTTATGGCAAGGGCTAAAAAATACCTGTTGGCTGTAGGTAAGGAGCTGGCTCCTTTGCAAATCAATAAAGGTGGCAATATCATTATGGTGCAGGTAGAAAACGAATACGGCAGCTTTGGCAACGATAAAGTATATATGAATACCATTAAATCGTACCTGCAGGAAGCTGGTTTCAGCGTACCCTTGTTCCATTGCGACGGACCTACGCAATTAAAGAACGACCACCCTGAAGGCCTATTTGCCGTTGTTAATTTCGGGAGCAATCCAGAAGCCAACTTTAAGGCCTTGAGAGCCATCCAGCCAACTGGGCCATTGATGTGTGGCGAATATTATCCAGGCTGGTTCGACAGCTGGGGCAGGCCGCACCATAAAGGCGACACCAAGAGAATTGTAGAGGAACTGAAATACATGCTCGATCAAAAAGCATCGTTTAGTATTTATATGGCACATGGTGGTACCACTTTTGGTACGTATAGCGGAGCTAATGCGCCACCTTATCTGCCACAAACCAGTAGCTATGATTATGATGCGCCAATAGACGAAGCCGGTAACCCAACAGAAAAATTCTATGCCATTCGCGATCTTTTTGGCAAATACCTGCAAGAAGGGGAGACTTTGCCCGCCGTGCCTGCGGTTAATCGCATCCAGAAGCTTAATCCGGTAAAGTTTACGGCTTACGCAGCGCTCTCTAAAAATTTACCAAAAGCCGTGGCCAGCGATACGGCCATGCTGATGGAAGACCTGAACCAGGATTTTGGTGCAGTTCTTTACCAAACCAGCCTGAAGGCTGGCGCAAAAGCCCTGCTGAGTTTTAAAGAAATACACGATTATGCCTTGGTTTATGTAAACGATCAGTTGATAGGTACCTTAGACCGTCGCAAGAATAAATTCAGTATAGAAATCCCAGCGCGCAAGCAGGCGTCGATATTGAAGGTGTTGGTAGAGGCTACCGGCAGGGTTAACTATGGCTATGCCATGCACGATCGAAAAGGTATCCACGGACAGGTTTTCCTGACCGAAAACAACAAGAAAACAGAACTGAAATCGTGGAAAAACTACCCGATCCGCTTGGGAGAAAACAATATTCCAATCCGATATGAAGCCTTGCCGACAGTTTCAAAACTGGGTGCCGGATTTTACAAAGGTACTTTTGTAGCCAATATGTTAGAAGACACCTACTTAGACCTGAGCAAATGGAACAAGGGCTTGGTGTGGGTAAACGGAAAATGCTTGAGCCGTTTTTGGAACATTGGTCCAACGCAAACCATGTTGGTGCCGGCAAGCTGGCTGAAAAAAGGATCAAATGAAGTGGTGGTTTTTGATTTGTTTGGGTTAGCCAAGCCCGAGTTGACCTTCTTAGACCGCCCTATATTGGATCAGGTAAACGAAGCTGTGGCTCAGGTACACAGAAAAGCTGGTCAGAAATGGTTGGCCGAAGAACAAAAACCTTATGCTTCGGGCACATTTGAAAATAATGCCAAATGGCAGAACGTAAGTTTTAGCCCTATTGTTGCCAGGTATTTTGCCCTAGAAGCGCTAACTGAACAAAAAGGACAACCTTATACTTCGGTGGCCGAAATCGTGCTTTTAGACGCCAAAGGGCAAGAAATTCCTCGAACCAATTGGAAAGTAGTGTTTGCTGATAGCGAAGAGCTGAGTGGCGATGATGGCAGTGCAGTAAATGTATTCGATTTGCAGTTTACCAGTATTTGGCATACGCAATGGCAAGGCAGATCGCCTAAACCACCACATCAGCTGGTTATAGACTTGGGCAAGGCCTATAATATTGGCAGCATGAAATTATTGCCGAGACAAGACGGACCAAACGGACGGATTAAGGATTACAACCTCTATTTTTCGAAGACACTTTTCAAAGGACTATAAGGTTTTAGCAGTCAAAGTCAAACGTTTGTGTAATGTATAAATGGTTTAAGATATTGAAAATCAGTAATATTGGACTAACTAAATAACCAAGTCAAAACTGGATGAGAGCAACTGGACTGAAAACTTCATTTCTTATACTATTGATGTGCTGTGGCTTAGCCACTATTGCGCAGCAAAAGAGTCCGAAGATTAAGCGTTTGCCCAATATTATTTATATCTATGCCGACGATTTAGGCTATGCCGAAATTGGTCCTTATGGACAACAAAAGATAAAAACTCCTCATCTCGACCAAATGGCGAAAGAGGGGATGCGTTTTACCCAACATTATACCAGTGCGCCAGTTTGTGCCCCTGCGCGATGCATGTTGTTAACTGGCAAACATGGCGGTCATTCTTACATTCGCGGCAATTACGAAATGGGCGGATTTCCTGATAGCCTCGAAGGCGGACAAATGCCATTGCCAGAAGGAACTTTTACCATGGCTAAAATGTTAAAGCAAGTTGGCTATACTACTGCATTAACCGGTAAATGGGGCTTAGGCATGAACAATACTACAGGTTCGCCATTAAAACAAGGCTTTGATTATTATTATGGTTATCTAGATCAGAAACAGGCCCACAATTTCTATCCTTCGCATTTATGGGAAAACGACCAGAAAGCACCATTGGCCAATCCTGCAATGAACGTTCACCAGCGTTTGGATTCTACAAAAGCTACAGATAAAGATTTCGATTATTTTAAAGGGCAGGTGTATGCGCCGGATATGATGACCAAAAAAGCAGTCAAGTTTATTAACGAACACCAGAACAAGCCTTTTTTCTTATATATGCCTTACACTATTCCACACGTCTCCTTGCAGGTGCCAGAAGAATATGTAAAGCGGTACGTTGGCCAATTTAACGAAAAACCTTACTATGGCCAACAAGGATACGCAGCTACTAAATACCCTTACTCTACCTATGCGGCCATGATTACCTATTTGGATGACCAAATAGGTATCATCATGGACCAAATTAAAAAATTGGGACTCGACGAAAATACCATCATCATGTTTTCTAGCGATAATGGAACAACTTTTAATGGTGGTGTAAATAAAGATTTTTTTAACAGCCTCGATGGCCTCAGGGGAACCAAGATGTTTGTGTTTGAGGGAGGCATCAAAGAACCGTTTATTGCCCGTTGGCCCGGTAATATACCAGCCAACAGTACCAGCGATTTTGTTTCGGCCCAGTTCGATATGATGGCCACCTTTGCCGAGCTTACTGGGGCCAAGGTCGGCAATACCGATGGCGTTTCGCTGATGCCAACCTTATTGGGCAAAAACAAGCAACAAGTACAAAGAGATTATATTTATTGGGAATACCCAGAAAATGGAGGACAATTAGCAATAAGAATGGGCGATTGGAAAGGCGTAAAACTGAACCTGCGCAAAAACCTAAAAAATCCTTGGATGATCTTTAACTTGAAGCAAGACAAAAATGAAACTACCAACCTGGTAGCCCAACACCCAGAATTGGTACGGCGTTTTGACGAAATCGTTAAAAAAGAACACCAGGTTTCGCACTTGCTAGAATGGGAGTTTTTAGAAAACAAAGCGCCTAAAAAGGGTGGAGCAGATACTGATTACTAACTAAACACATATAAATATCAACCAAAAAAACAGAAACAAATGGAACGTAGAGATTTTATTAAGAATAGCGCAATGACCGGAGCCGCGTTTAGCATACTGTCCACGGGGCGGTTGTTTGCCGCCGATAAAGGCAAGGTAAGGCTGGGCTACATCGGGGTAGGTGCCAGGGGCATGAGCCACATTTCGGAAGGATGCCTTCGCGATGATGTAGAAATTGTTGCTATTTGCGATACTCAAGAAAGCTCTCTAAAAGGCTGCAGGTCTTTTATCGCCAAAAACGGAAGACCGCCTGCAGTAGAGTACACCGGCGGATTGGACGCTTACAAAAAACTATTGGACAGAAAAGACATCGACGCGGTAATTATCGCTACCCCTTGGCAGTTTCATAGAGACCAAGCGGTTGATGCCATGAAAGCCGGTAAATACGTAGGCTGCGAAGTAATTGCCGGATTAACCGTTCAAGACCACTGGGATATCGTAAATACTTCCGAAAAAACCGGTATGCCTTACATGACTTTAGAGAATGTTTGCTACAGGAGAGACGTAATGGCCGTGTTGAACATGGTAAGACAAAATCTGTTTGGTGAAATCGTACATTATGAAGGTGGCTATCAGCACAATTTGCGCAACGTATTGTTTAACAACGGAAAGCAATACTATGGCGGTGGAGTAGAATACGGTCCGAAAGCCTTAAGCGAAGCCCAATGGCGTACCCAGTTTAACATTGACGTAGACGGCGATTTATACCCTACGCATGGGGTGGGACCAATTATGCAGTGTGCCAATATCAACAGGGGCAACCGTTTTACCAACCTGGTTTCGTTCAGCTCTAAAGCCCGTGGTTTGGCCTCTTATGTAAACGATCTTTCGCCGGGCCACCCGAACGCTAAGATCAACTACAAAAACGGCGATGTAACGACTACGATGATCAATTGTGCCAATGGCGAAACCGTATTGCTGAGCCACGATACCCATTTGCCAAGACCTTACTCGTTGGGCTTTAGGGTACAAGGCACAGAAGGTATTTGGATGGACGTCAACAAATCGATTTATATTGAAAAACAGGCCAAGAAGAACGATGTTTGGGAGCCTGCGCAGCCATGGTTGGATAAATACGACCACCCGCTATGGAAAAAATATGAAAAAGAAGCGGTTGGCGCTGGCCACGGCGGTATGGACTGGTTTGTATTCAACGGTTTTATCGAAGCGGTAAAACAAAAGAAACAAACGCCTATCGATGTTTACGATTCTGTAACCATGAGCGTAATTACGCCGTTGTCTACCAAATCTTTAAAAGAAGGCAATGCCCCTCAAAAATTCCCTGACTTTACCAAAGGGAAATGGGCAACACGCAAAAATACTTTCGCTCTCGACGACAGCGGATTATAAACCCTACCTCTACTGATGAAAAAAGAAAAAGGCACTTGATAATGAGTGCCTTTTCTTTTGGTGTTATTTTGTTGAGGAGTTTTTGATTGTTTTTAGCAAAGAGCCCTTAAAACCATTTTGCGAGTTTGATGGCGCAAACGTTTGCTGTTTTGCTAAGAGATATTGGTCAAATCGCCAATCTGCTCAATCATCAGATGGAGTTCTTTGCTATGGTCGGTGTATTCTTCCAATAGCCTGATCTGGTTTGTGGCGCGATCAAGGTTGTGGGTTTCATAGCGAGCACCATAGTAAACGTCGTTGTTCAGGTAATCGGTTAAAAAACGTACGGCCTGCATGTAAATGATAAATTGGCCGGCATAAATAAACAGGTCTTTCTCTGTGGCGTTTAAAATATCAGCCATTTCAGACATGTAACCTTTGTAAATGGCCATGAAGAAAACTTTCCTCACGGCAATTTGATCAAAACTGGTCGATTCTTCCGATACCGGAGAAAGATAGCTGCGCATCATATCGCCAACATCGCTAATGTAATAGCCTGGCATCACCGTGTCCAGGTCTATTACGCATAAGCCTTTGCCGTTCTGGTCAAAAAGCACATTCGAAATCTTGGTGTCGTGGTGGATAACCCTCAACGGCACCTCAAGCTTTTGGCTCAGGATATCGAGGTATTTCTGCAAGATGTACTGCTGCTGTTCGATAGCCGTGATGGCTTCGGCAGCATTTCTCAGTCTTTCGGCATTTGCACTTTTCAGTGCGGTTTTAAATTGATTATACCGTAACTGTAGGTTATGGAAATCAGGTATGGTAGGATGTAGGGTACTCGCGTCGAATCCAGATAGCAACCTGCTGAATTTGCCAAACTGTTTGGCCGCTTCATAGGCTTGTTGCGCATCTTCGGCCGTATTTAGGGTAATCGAATTCTTAACAAAGTCGAAAATCCTGAAAGCGCCTTCTTCGGTCTCTACCAATGTTCGTCCACTTGGCGACTTCAGGGGCGCAACGAAAATATAATCTGGGAAATGTTGTTCGAGGAAAGATTTGAGTTTGTTGAGGTTCTCGTCTATGACATTTGGCTCCTTAAAAACATCAGTATTGACCTTTTGCAGAATATACTCCCTGTTGCGATGGCTAATCTTCCAGGTTTGGTTGATTAATCCATTGCCAACTGGCAGCACAAGACAATCTGAAATATCTAGTCCAAATTTGAGCAGTACAGTTTCAAGCATCGATTAAAATGGTTCTTATTCTTCAAACATAACTAAACGTTAGTTGAAGTGAGAACGCAAACGTTTGCTTGATTTTTACGTCCTTGACAGCCTGTGTTTCTGCGATTTAAATGTTAGTGCAAAATAAGCTCTGGGTCTATGGTAATGTGGTAATAGGCCTCTTTTTCCTCGTTTTCGCTTTTCTTTTTGGTCAGCAGGTCCAGCAGGATTTCCGAAGCCCTGTAGCCTTGCTGATAAGGGTTTTGCTCAACCGATGCAATGGGGTAGTAGTCCATGTAGTGGATGATAGGCAGGTTGGCATAACTTACAAAATCGATTTCATCGTTGATTTTGATGCCCAAAAACCTCGCATATTTGATGGCGTACAGCGCTACATAATCGTTAAAGGTAACAATGGCCGTTGGCTTTCTCTTGTTGTTCAGCAGTTTGTCCATGGCTTCCCGCGTAGATTGCTCGGTCAAATCGCAATTGATGATGAGGCTTGGATCGAATTTAAGCCTATTTTTAACCATCGCCTGAATATAGCCGTCTCTTCTTTGGGCTGAAGCGTTGAGCGTTTCAGGACCATTGATCATGCCAATAGAGCGGTGTTTTTTCTTAAGCAGGAAATTCACGGCATCGTAAGTGCCATTTTCCATGTTGCAAGCCACATAATGGATGTCTTTTACCGGAGGAATACGGTCGAAAAACACAATGGGGATATTCAGGTCTTCGAATTGTTTGAAATGGTCGATGTTAAAAGTGGTTTTGGCTAACGAGACCAGCAGGCCGTCAACACGATGGCTTTTGAATTTCTCGGCCAGGGTTATTTCCTTTTCCAGGTCGTCGTGCGATTGGGCAATCAATACGCTGTAGTTTTTTTTCAGCGCATAATCTTCAATGCCGCTTACCGCTTCCGAAAAGAATGATTCGGAAAGCTCAGGAACGATGACACCCAGGGTAAAGGTCTTGCCTTTTTGAAAAAAGATGGCTTTTTGATTAGGTACATAATTGAGTTCTTTGGCCAGTTGCTTTACGCGCATGCGGGTAGTAAGCCCAATGCTAGAATGGTCGTGCAGGGCTCTTGATACCGACGATGCAGATAGATTTAAGATTTTTGCAATTTCTTTAATGGTAGCTGGTTTATTGCTCATAGCCTAATTTTAAATGTAACGTGATGGGATTTTGCCCTATCAATAGGTTTAATGCTTGTGTTCTCGATTTTTCCAATGTTCGAAAATACAATTTTAATGTCCATTTTTTTATCAATTGTTTTGTTATAAGTGTTTTTGGACTAATTAGCAAGATCATGGCTGCTTATTGCCGCTAAATATCTGTCTCTTATACACATCTGACGCTGCCGACGAACCACGACATGGGTGGGTGGGGGTGGGGGGGGGGGGGGTGGGGGGGGGGGGGGGGGGGGGGGGGGGGGGGGGGGGGGGGGGGG
>NZ_JAELUC010000008.1 GCF_016429155.1 Pedobacter sp. ASV12
CCCCCCCCCCCCCCCCCCCCCCCCCCCCCCCCCCCCCCCCCCCCCCCCCCCCCCCCCCCCCCCCCCCCCCCCCCCCCCCCCCCCCCCCCCCCCCCCCCCCCCCCCCCCCCCCCCCCCCCCCCCACCCAAATTTTTTTGTCGTGGTTCGTCGGCAGCGTCAGATGTGTATAAGAGACAGGGGCAATAGCATATAGTAAAAATAAAAAGCTGAATCTATTTGTGTTTAATGTTGATAGTTTAAAACATTACAATAGTATAGACACCTTAATTAAAAGAAAGATTTATAAGTATTTTACGTTCAGTGAAGAAGAACTGGAAAAACTAGATTGGAAGGTTCAGGTAAGCAATTAAGAAGACAACATTAAACGTGCGCCGACCAAATGAATTAATATATGCAAATCAGGTTTGGAAAAATGAAAAAATCATCTTTATTTATACTGATTCTAGCAAGTGCTGTAGCGCTTTATTTTATCACTAAAAATATTTATGTAGGGCATAAAACATATGTAACCCCAATCAATTCACATATAGATTCCATTAGTTTTGCAAATAGAGGGGGGGTTATGTATTATTATAAAGGAGGACAATTTATTGGGGATTTCTTTTTTAAAGGACGCGACAGTGCCTTTCTTAAGGTGGGAGATTCTGTAAGTAAAAAGAGCAAAAGCTATGTACTTAAGGCTTATAGGAGAAACAGCAGTGGAAACCTTGTGTATTATAGAACATTTACTAATGATTAATCAAATGTTAGACGAAGCTCACGCCTCTAAGTCTAACTTCAGCTACAATACATGAAACTTATATATACCCTCTTTTTTTGCCTATCGTTGCTAATGCTCTTTATTAATCTTAATCGTCCGGAGCTGATAAATAGAAAAATTGCAATAGGGTTATGGATTGTCTTTGTATTGATTGTGGCATTACATTTTGTAATAAAAACTGATTTTATGCTCCCTGCAAAGGTTGTCCAAATTCCTGTAATGGGGCTGGTTTTTATAGTTCTTGCGCACTATATTGCCGAATGGCAAAAAGAAAGCGCCAATAAATCGCAAATGTCAGATGAGATAAAATCATTAAGGATCAAAATGACTTCGATTATGTTTCAAAGAATAATCTATGCTTTTGTATTCTTACTTATATTGATAAGTTTGGCAAATTGAACTAATCGAGATAAAGAACTGATGGATAAATGTTAACAATGGGCAAGGTTTTAACCATAATATGCTTTGTTGTTATACTAATAGCAGTAGGTGTTGTTGTTCATTTTGTAGGTGGCGTTAGTCGGCAAACGCCACCAATTCAAAATTATGAATACCAAGGAAGTATAAATGAATTAGTGGAGGATATTAGTAACTATACTAAGTTAAAATCCAATGGAAAGTATTTCATAACAGATACGGTTGGAAATATTCATGAGGATTATGCAATCAGATTAACTATAGAATTAAAGGTTGGTAATGATACAATTGAATATGAACTAAAGATTGAACCTCAAAACAAGGCAGTTATGCCAATTAAGACAAATGTTTATTTAACTATGGCCTATAATAAAACAACAGTTTCTGGTGGTTATCAAGCTGAGAGCCCAGGGATAAAGCCTCTTGTCGATTTTTTTAATTCAGATTTCTTATCCAGCCTCAAAAAACTTCATAAAGTTGAATAGTTCAACTCAGCTAGCGCAGGTTTACAGTTCAAACTAATGTGCGTTTAGGCAGAAAGAAATAGCTATAGACCTGTATGATCGCATTTAAAAAGAATGTTAAAAAAGCCCTTCCTTACGATAGGGAGCAATACCTCGATTTCTTGGATCAAGATGTTAATTCAATTGCCAAATGGTACGGAGTCTCATTTCAGCTGCCAGGTGGCTATGAAGGAAGGAAAATTGGATTGGCGGAATATCTTGAAGCTTATGAGAAGTGGTTTAAAGCGATAATATCTCAGTTCGACAAGGGTTCATCCTGGACAGTTAATTACGATAACAAAGACATGAAATGGTTTCCCAATGAAGAGGATAATCTAGCAGCTTTACGGACCGTGTTCAAACAAAATCATATTCCAAATGAATTTAAAGGAGCCTTATTGTTTACAAAAGATGATTTGCTGAAGTTTGCGAAGGAGTTGATTTCATACCCGCTTGCTGTATTTAACGAAGTAGGTCTTTTATATAAGGATCTAGATATCTCACACAGCGAACGGCCATTTATTATAAAAATATCAGGACATGCAAATATTGATTTGTTGAGCACGGATCAAGGGCTTTTGACGGAGGTGGCAAACGCAATCAAACCCGAAAAGTTTATCTTAAGACCTTATAGGGGCACTTCGCTATGATTTGATTTATTGCCTTTGTCCAGCCACTAGGCGGGCTAACCGAAGGAAGTGCCCTAGTCATTTCCTTCGGGGTTCATATGCACCAATAAACTGACTTAAGATGAATGCCTTCGTTTCATTGATTAGTCCTTGTTGTTGATAAGGCACAATAGAGTCGACCACAAAATCATATTCAATTTGGTTTTTGATTTTTCTGTGCTTAAGTATCTTTGTTTTGTGACATATATTGTTGCCTTCAACGGAATGCTAGCATAAAAGCCCTCAAATTTTGAGGGCTTTTATGGATAAAAATTTGAGGTAAGATCTTTCGCAATGCATTCTACTTCACCTTAAACGAATCCTTCAAGCCAACCGTACGGTTAAAAATAAGCTTGCCTGGCGTCGAGTCCTTGTCTAAGCTGAAGTAACCCTTGCGGATGAACTGATAGCCCAATCCAGTAGTCGCGTTGGCCAAATAAGGCTCGATATAAGCCGCTTTGATCACTTCCATGCTGTTCGGGTTCAGGTAGTCCTTAAAATCGCCTTCCTCGCTATCTGGCGATTCCACGGTAAACAGCCTGTCGTACAAACGAACCTCTGCGGTATGTGCATGTTTGGTGCTCACCCAGTGGATGGTACCTTTTACGTTGATGCCACTGGTGTCGGCACCACTTTTCGATTCTGGAATATAAGTACAATGAACCTCGGTTATGTTGTCGTTTTCATCCTTTTTAAAGTCATGGCACTGTACAATATAGGCATGTTTTAACCTTACCGTAGCGCCTGGCGCCAGCCTGAACCATTTTTTGGCAGGTTCTTCCATAAAGTCTTCGCGCTCTATCCATAATTCATTGCTGAAAGGAATTTCGCGGGTACCGCCTTTATCTTCTGCTTCAGGGTTGTTTTCGCCGATCAATATTTCTTCTTGTCCTTCCGGATAGTTGGTAATCACCAATTTGATCGGATCCAACACCGCCATCACCCGGTTGGCGCGTTTGTTCAAATCTTCGCGGATGCAGAACTCCAATAAGCTCAGTTCGATCAGGTTTTCGCGCTTGGCAATGCCAATACGTTCGCAAAACTCGCGGATACTCTCTGGCGTGTAGCCGCGTCTGCGCAGACCACTGATGGTAGGCATACGTGGATCATCCCAGCCACTCACCAAACCTTCGTTAACCAATTGCAGCAGCTTGCGCTTGCTCATGACGGTATAGGTGAGGTTTAAACGGGCAAACTCATATTGTTTAGATGGAAAAATCTCTAATTGCTCAATAAACCAATCGTACAGCTCACGGTGTGCCACATATTCCAGGGTACAAATCGAGTGTGTAATGTGCTCGATGCTGTCGCTTTGGCCGTGGGCGAAATCGTACATTGGGTAAATGCACCAGGCATCGCCGGTACGGTGGTGGTGGGCATGTTTAATGCGGTAAATGATCGGATCGCGCATCAGCATGTTCGAACTCGCCAAATCGATCTTGGCACGCAAGGTACAGGCGCCATCGGGCAGCTCGCCGTTTTTCATGCGGGCAAACCAATCGAGGTTTTCAGCGATGCTGCGGCCGCGGTAGGCACTTGGCGTTCCCGGTTCGGTAGGCGTGCCTTTCTGGGCAGCAATTTCTTCGGCTGTGCTATGGTCTACATAAGCCAGGCCCTTTTCAATTAATTTTACAGCAAAGCCGTGCAGTTGGTCAAAATAATCAGAAGCATACAGTTCGTTTTTCCACTGGAAGCCCAACCATTGGATATCTTCCTGCTGGCTGTTTACGTATTCGGTTTTCTCCGTTACCGGGTTGGTATCGTCGAAACGCAAATTCGTATAGCCACCGTATTTCTGGGTTAACCCAAAATTAAGGCAGATGGCTTTGGCATGGCCAATATGCAGGTATCCATTAGGCTCGGGCGGAAAACGTGTAACCAACGTCTTGTATTTGCCGCTGCTTAAATCATTCTCTATTAGCTCTTCAATAAAGTTTAATGATTTCTCTTCACTCATAAAATTATCTATCTTAAATGTCAAAGTTACGAAGAATAGGGCTATTTTTTGAGCTTGTTTGCAAGGATTAATGAATAAAACGGCTAATTTCTTTACATTTACATCCTATTTTACAATCAAATATGAACAAGACATTGAATAGGCCCATCCGTGTTTTAGTGGCAAAGGTAGGCTTAGATGGGCACGATCGTGGCGCCAAGGTTATTGCTACTTCCCTGCGCGATGCCGGAATGGAGGTGATTTATACCGGCTTGCGCCAAACCCCCGAAATGGTGGTGAATACAGCCCTGCAAGAGGATGTAGATGCCATCGGGATTTCGATTCTTTCGGGAGCGCACATGACCGTTTTTCCGAAGATTGTAGAAATCATGAAAAAGAAAGAACTGAACGATGTGTTGCTCACCGGTGGAGGCATTATCCCGGAAGCCGATATGAAAAAACTCCAGGAAATAGGTGTGGGCGAGTTGTTTGCCCCCGGCACCCCCATGACAAGCATCGTTCAATATATTGAAAACTGGGTAGTTACCCATCGAAATTTTTAAGTTATGACCTATCAACAACTGTTAACCGAAATCAAGGAAAATATACTTTACGTGACCATCAACCGCGAGCAAAAACTCAATGCACTAAACAAGGAAGTGCTAGCCGAGCTTGCCGATGTCATTGCCAATGCTACTTCGAATCCAGAAGTGCGTGGTGTTTTGCTAACTGGTGCAGGCGAAAAGGCTTTCGTGGCCGGAGCGGATATCTCCGAATTTCAAAACTATAACCTGGCAGAGGGCAAAGAACTGGCCCAAAAAGGACAGGAAAATGTATTCAATGCCATCGAGAACTGTCCGAAACCGGTAGTGGCGGCTATCAATGGCTTCGCACTAGGTGGCGGCTTGGAATTGGCCATGGCTTGCCACATCCGCGTTGCCAGCGAAAATGCCAAATTGGGTCTGCCTGAAGTTACTTTAGGCCTTATTCCGGGTTATGGCGGTACGCAACGATTAACGCAACTGGTGGGCAAAGGCAGGGCTATGGAGATGATCGCCACTGCCGATATGGTTACCGCCGAAAAAGCGGCGCAAATGGGCTTGGTAAATGAAGTCGTTCCACAAACTATGCTGATAGCCAAAGCCGAAGAAATACTAGGCAAAATCAAACTCAGGGCTCCATTGGCCGTGGCCAGTGCCATTAAAGCCATCAATGCGGCAGGTGGCAACAAAACAGGCAATGGCTTTCAGGTAGAGATAGAAGAATTTAGCAAATGCTTTGGTACGGCCGATTTTAAAGAAGGCGTAACGGCATTTTTAGAAAAAAGAAAACCTGTTTTCAGCGGTAAATAAGAGCCGCTCCAAAGTTATGGCCTGTCTGCAAGAAATGCAGGCAGGCTTTCTTTTTTTAAGGCAATATTTTTTGCAATTACCTGATTTTTAACTTAAAGGAAAAATAACTTTAATTTAAACGAGAAAAAAATTCCCGCTGTGAATTAATTGTAAAAAAACTTAAAAATGGTGTAGAAAATATTTCCCACAGTAATTTTTTAGCTATATTTAGCTATTATTTGACTGGCGCATATTTCGTATGAAAAAAATATTAATTGTTGATGATGAGGTTAATATAGGCCTTTTGCTGTCTAAATTCTTAACCAGAAATTCATTTGCCGTAGAAACTGCTACCAGTGGTGCCTCTGCCATGGACTATCTTTCTAAGCAAAGTTTTGACCTCGTGCTGTGTGATTATCGCTTGGAGGATACAGACGGAAAGGAAATGCTCATCAAAATCAAGGAAAGATACCCTACAACCGGTGTGATTATCATTACCGGCTATTCTGATATCAAGCTGGCTGTAGAACTGATCAAATTGGGGGCGTACGACTATATCACCAAACCACTTTATCCCGACGAGATTCTCAATACGATTAACAAGGCTATCGAAACGCAGATTGCCTTGAATGCAGCAGCCAACGATCCTGTTGAAACCGGAAACAAGAAAGACAAAAGCAACAACAAGCAGATACAAGCCGAAACCGGCGAATTTGTGGTGGGCCAAGGTGCGGCTTCGAGAGACTTGATGCGTCAGATCATGTTGGTAGCCCCAACTTCCTATAGTGTTATCCTAACCGGCGAAAGCGGTACGGGAAAAGAATCGGTGGCCAAAACCATCCACATGAACAGCCCGAGAAAAGACAAGCCGTTTATTGCCATGGATTGCGGTTCGCTAACCAAAGAATTGGCGGGAAGCGAGTTTTTCGGTCACGAGAAAGGCTCGTTTACCGGAGCGCTCTACACCAAGATAGGCCATTTTGAGATGGCCAATGGAGGCACCTTGTTTTTGGATGAAGTAGGTAACCTTTCTTACGACATCCAGGCAGCCCTGCTAAGAACAGTACAGGAACGTAAAATCAAGCGTATTGGCAGCACCAAGGAAATCGACCTGGATGTTCGCATTATCGTAGCAACCAACGAAAACTTGGGCGAAGCTATCCAAAAAGGCCGTTTTAGGGAAGACTTGTACCATCGGTTTAACGAATTTTCTATCCATTTGCCACCCTTGCACTTAAGGGGTACCGACATTATGGTGTTTGCCAACACGTTTTTGGCGCAGGCTAATGCCGAGCTTAACCGTAACGTGCAGCGCTTTTCGGAAGAGGTAGAAGAATGTATTTTAACCTATAACTGGCCGGGTAACGTGCGCGAACTTAAAAATGTGGTAAGAAGAGCCACCTTGCTTACAGAAAGCGAAGAAATCCAGCTCAAGGCATTGCCTTTGGAAATTTCTACCTATGCCAAGGCCACCGCTATCGAAAATGCCGTAGAGAACACCATTATCCGTTCGGCAGGTACCAATAGGCCCCGCGATTTGAAAAATGCCGCACTCGAAGCAGAGTACGAAACCATTTTAAATGTGCTGCGCGAAGTGAATTTTAACAAAACCAAAGCCGCCAAGCTTTTAAATATCGACCGCAAAACGCTTTACAACAAAATGAAGGCGATAGATCTGGGCAACTAGGCTAATTGTGGCCTTGGCCTATTAAATTTAAAGATTCTAAAAACATTTTGGGGGCTTTTGCTATTATTGCTTTTAACCGCTAAAGCTCTATATGTCTTTATTTAACTACAAACAGCGCAATAACATCAACCTGGTCATTATTATTGCCCTGGGCTGTTTAATTGCCTATTCCCTGCTCGGCATTTTTAGTTCCTTGTTAAGCGCTTTGGTGCTTTATACCATTTTGCGCCCAGGCTATATTTATTTGACCGAAGTAAGGGGCTGGAACAAGAGCTTTACGGCCATTCTCCTGCTCTTTCTGTCGCTAGTAGTGCTGGTGTTGCCTTTTTACGCATTAAGCAGCATGGTGATTGAGAAAATAACAGAGCTACGCAACGACGAGCTTTATTTCAAGAACATCCTGTATAAGGTAAAACATCTTTTGCCGGTAGAGGAAAACGTGCAGGTGATTATTGAAGACGGCCTCAAAAAAGCGGGAGCCTGGGCAACAGGGCTTTTCCCATCGCTTATTTCGGGTATTTTTAACACGGTGCTGGGCCTGTTGCTCATGTACTTTATTCTTTATTTCATGCTAGTAGAGCGCGAAACCTTTGAGCGGGCGTTAATCAAATATGCCCCGTTTAGAGAACAGAATGCACAACGCTTTGCCGAAGAAATGCGTAATACTACCTATGCCAATGTAGTGGGGCAGGGATTCATCTGTTTGGTGCAGGGCTCGCTGGTCAGCTTGTCGTTTTACGTGCTGGGCTACAAAGACCCGTTGTTTTGGGGCGTGGTTACCACTTTTATTTCTTTTGTGCCCGTTTTGGGTCCGCCGGTGGTGTTTGTGCCGGCCGCCCTGTTGCAAATGGCCAACGGTAATAATTTTGCCGCCTGGGCCATGCTCATCTTCGGTTTTGTGGTTATCATTAACATCGATAATGTGTTGCGTTTCATGATTGCCAAAAAAGTTGGAAATATTCATCCCATAATTACGGTAATTGGCGTGGTTATTGGTATTCCTTTATTTGGTATATTGGGACTGGTGTTTGGCCCACTGTTGCTCTCGTACTTTATGCTGCTCGTCAAAATCTACGAAACCAGTTCGCTGGCTTCGGAAAGATTGGAAAGAATTAAAACAATTCGGGAACATGAGGAGTTATAAAAACGAGTTTTAACAATGCAATAACATCTCTTCTGCTATATTTGAAACAAACAAATTGTTAAACATAAAATTTTAAGATCATGAGCGATAATTCAAAAGTAGTTGTAGCGCTATTAGCCGGTTTGGCTGCAGGAGCAGCATTAGGTTTATTGTTTGCCCCAGAAAAAGGAAGCGAAACTCGCGATAAATTAGGACAGTCGTTGAAAGATTTTGGCGATTCGATCAAAGACAAGGCGGCCGATGAGATCAACAACCTCACTTCGCTGAAAGATAAAGTAGTAAACTCTATCAAAAGCAAACTGAGAGACGTGGAAGATGAGTATTCATCGGAAGTAGAAAACGTTTGAGCGATTTAACAACACGAACAAATAATGGAAGAAAACAAAGAAAAAGGCTTAGAGGATATCTTTTTAGATGCCAAGGAGTATATTGATACGCGTATCGAATATACCAGGTTGTCGGCGGTAGAAAAAGGTTCTAAAATATTTGCAGACCTGATTACGAGCGCTGCGGTAATTATTTGCTTTGTACTGGCATTTTTGTTTGCTTCGTTTACATTGGCGCTCTACCTGTCGACCGTTTTGGGAAGCTATGCGGCCGGTTTTGGGTGCGTGGCAGGAATTTACCTGTTCCTGTCTGTTATTGTTTATTTAACCAAGGACAAATACATCGAAAAACATTTGATCAACATGTTCATCAAAAAATATTTCGATAAAGTTGCCGATAAAGACGACGATGAAGAAGAGAAGTAACATACAGAACCTGAACGACCTGCAAGGCGAAATCAAGCGCCTTAAGGCCGATTATAAACAAAGGGGCGAAATGCTGAAGCATGATTCGAAAGCGTATGTGGCTCGGTTTTCTATTGGTAACCTGATTAAAAAATATGCAACCCCAAGTGGTTTTCTCAAATTAGACGAAAAAACCCATATCAGTAGCAAGGTGATGTCTATTGTGCTGCCTATGCTAATGAACAGTACTTTTTTTAGAGGCTCCGGTCTGATTACCAAGGCCTTGGCGGCGCTGGTATCGGGCAAAGTAGGCAAATCTTTAGATGCCGAAAGCATGTCGGGCATTTTTAACCTGGTGAAATCGCTTTTTACCAAAAAGAAAAAGGACAAGGAAAAAGAGCTGGCTTTTGTAGATTATGGCATTCCGCCAGACAGCGAAACCTATTAACAAAAAAGGAAACCATTTTGGTTTCCTTTTTTGTTAATTTATAAATCAGATTTGATTTTCAGCTCTTTCAATTGCTTTTCGTCGATGGTGCTTGGGCTATCGATCATGATGTCTCGGCCCGAGTTGTTTTTAGGGAAAGCAATCACATCGCGGATGCTATCGAGGCCGGCAAAAATAGAGCAAAGCCTATCGAAGCCGAAGGCAATGCCACCGTGCGGAGGCGCGCCAAACTCGAAGGCATCCATCAGGAAGCCAAATTGTTTTTGAGCCTCTTCAGGGCTAAAGCCCAGGTGTTTGAACATCAAAGCCTGCAAGTCGCGGTCGTAAATACGGATAGATCCACCGCCAATTTCAGTGCCGTTAACCACCATATCGTAGGCATTGGCCCTTACCTCGCCAGGTGCGGTATCGAGCATAGCAATATCTTCTGGCTTAGGCGAAGTAAACGGATGGTGCATGGCGTGGTAGCGCTCGGTTTCCTCATCCCATTCCAGCAACGGAAAGTCGAGTACCCAAAGTGCGGCAAAGGTATCTTTGTTGCGCAGGCCAAGTCGTGTGCCCATTTCTAAGCGGAGCTCGCTCAATTGCTTGCGTACCTTGTCTTTTACGCCGGCCATCACCAATACCAAATCTCCAGGTTCGGTTTGGCAGGCGGCCGACCATTTTTGCAGCTCCTCTTCGCTATAAAACTTGTCGACCGACGATTTTAACGAGCCGTCTTCGTTGTGGCGCATATAAATCAAACCGGTAGCGCCAATTTGCGGACGCTTGATAAAGTCGGTCAGTTCGTCTAATTGCTTACGGGTATAGTGTGCACAGCCTTTGGCGTTGATGGCAATTACCAGTTCGGCATTGTCAAAAACCGCAAAATCCTTCCCTTTTACCACCTCGTTCATTTCGATGAACTTCATCTCAAAACGGGTATCAGGCTTATCTGAACCATACCAGCGCATCGCATCGGCATATTGCATACGAGGTACTTCAGGCAGGTCGTAGTTGCGTACCTCTTTAAACAAGGTACGGATCAGGCCTTCGAAAGTATGTAGAATGTCTTCTTGTTCGATGAAAGACATTTCGCAGTCTATTTGGGTGAATTCTGGCTGCCTGTCGGCACGCAAGTCTTCGTCCCTAAAACACTTTACAATCTGAAAGTAGCGGTCAAAGCCCGAAACCATCAGCAATTGCTTAAAGGTTTGTGGCGACTGGGGCAGGGCATAAAACTCGCCCGCGTTCATGCGGCTTGGTACCACAAAATCCCTGGCGCCTTCCGGTGTCGATTTGATCAGTACCGGCGTTTCTACTTCAATAAAATCCAATCCGTCTAAGTAACGGCGGGTAGCCTGAGCCATTTTGTGGCGCAAGATCATGTTGTTCCTGATCGGATTGCGGCGCAGGTCAAGGTAACGGTATTTCATGCGCAAATCGTCGCCACCATCGGTTTTATCTTCAATTAAGAATGGAGGCAGTTTGGCCTTGTTCAATATTTCGAGGGCTTCTACCTTAATTTCGATATCGCCGGTCGGAATTTCCTTGTTTTTGTTAGAACGCTCTACTACAACGCCACTTACCTTGATCACGAATTCGCGGCCAAGGTTGCGCGCGGCTTGGCAGAGGTCGGCATTGTCATTCATGTTAAAAACCAATTGCGTAATGCCGTAACGGTCGCGAATGTCTATAAAAGTCATCCCGCCCAAATCTCTCGAATTTTGCATCCAGCCACAAAGTGTAACGTTTTCGCCTAGATTTTGCAGCGTTAAGGCGCCGCAAGTAGTTGTTCTTAACATCTTTAAATCAAATTTTGAGCCGCAAAAATACACAATCCTGTCAAGGTTTCCGAAACCTAGGCTGATTATGTGGGCAGAAAATTTTTTTTTCTACCTTGATGCAACGTTTTTGAAAATAGACTGTCTCTTGATTTGAACGCCTTTTAAAATTGGAAACTGCATACATAGACAAACACGTTTCGCTGGTTAACGAATGCCGAGCGGGAAGCCGGAAAGCACAGTTTGAGCTTTACAAATTATATGCTAGCGCGATGTATAACGTAGCCCTGCGTATTGTAAACGACGATGCCGAAGCCGAAGATGTACTTCAGGAAGCATTCCTGGATGCCTTTAACCGTATTGCGGATTTTAGGCAGGAAACCACGTTTGGTTTATGGCTTAAACAGATCGTGATTAACCGGGCCATTAACTATTTGCGTAAACGCAAAGCCGAATTTGTAAGCATAGACGAGGTTGACGTGGCCGAAGAAACGGCACCAGACCCAGAAGAAACCGCTTTAAAGGTAGAAGCCATTAAAGCTGCCGTGGCCGAGCTGCCAGATGGATACCGAGTGGTACTAACGCTGTATTTGTTTGAGGGCTACGACCACGAAGAGATTGCACACATATTGAAAATAACAGAAAATACATCACGCTCGCAGTACATGAGAGCCAAGAGAAAGTTGAATAGTTTATTAGAAACGAAAGGAGTAGCAAGATGAATAATAAATTAGAGGAGTTTGTAAAGGCTAACAAGAAAGAATTTGAAGTAAAAGGCCCGTCAGAACAGCTGTGGGAACGCATAGCCTCCGAATTAGACAAGAAAGAAAAAGAACAGCCAAAAAAGTCGGTAAGGTTATATTCGTGGCTCAGCATCGCGGCGATGCTGGTGATTAGTTTGGGCATTTATTTTACGGCCAGCTATAAAAAAGCCAACAGTACGGGTTTGGAAATTGCCGATGTCAATCCGGCATTTAAAAACAAACAGGTGCATTTGGCCAGCCTTATCGAGGAAAAGAAAGACAGCCTACAGGTTTATGCCAAGGATAATCCGGAGCTGTATGGCAAATTTACCGACGATATGTCCAAACTGAGCAGAGATTACGAAGCCCTAAAACAAGAGCTGCAAACCAGCCCTAACCGCGCAGACGTAGTCAAAGCCATGATGAAAAACCTCGAAATACAATCGCAGTTGCTTAGCCAGCAATTAGGAATTATAAACCAAGTCAATCAATATAAAAAGGAGAATTCGATATAGGGCCAACGGCTTTGTATCACAAAACAATCGATCATGAAAAGAATAAAAAATGTAGCCTTGGGGGTGTCGGGTTTGCTATTGCTCGCTACGCACGTTAACGCTGTGCAAACCGGAGAAGTAACCGCCTCGAGCCCCGCAGCACCAGCTGCGCCGGTGATGTCAACCACTGTAGCCAAAAACGGCGGATCAAAAGCCTCTCAAATCAGCGTAAGCAATTCAAGCTCGGTAAGCTATTCGTACAGCAGCAACCAAGATGCCGATGATCCGATGCGGGCCAAAACCTTCTCCAAGTCGTTTAGTGTAGACCGCAACGACAAAGTGAATTTGAGCAATCAGTATGGCGGCATGACCATTAAAACCTGGGACAAAAACGAAGTGAAGGTAGACGTAGACATTAAAGCCTATGCCAATACCGAAGAAGCCGCACAACGCTTGCTGGACAATACCAACATTAATGCCTCTAAAAGTGGCGACGTTGTATCGTTTAAAACAAGCATCGGCGACGGCAATAAGGGAAGTGGCAGCCGCAATGGCAAAAGATGGCGTCAGGAAGTAAAGGTATACTATACGGTTTACATGCCATCAACCAATGCTTTAACCGCGTCGCAAGAATATGGCGGCATTGTAATGGATAGCTTTGCTGGCCCAACTTCGCTTAAGGTACAATATGGCAATCTTACCGCCGGCGACTTGAGCAATGCCAATAACTACATTTCGGTACAATATGGCAAATGTGTGTTGCAAGACCTGAACCAGGCGCGTATCAAGCATCAATATGGCGGGGGCTTAACCATTGCTTCGGTAGGTACGCTCGATTTGGATGCGCAATACACCTCGGCCAATATTAACACCATTAAAAACAGCGCTACCATTAAACATCAATACGGCAGCGGCCTAACCATTGGCACGGCGGGTACGTTGAATCTCGATTTGCAATACACTTCGGTAAATATCGGAACCGTAAAAAATGCTTCTGTAATCAGGCATCAATATGGCAGCGGCATCACCATTGGCAATGCGGGCCCACTCGATTTGGACGTGCAGTACGCCACGGTTAAAATAGCCAACCTGCATGGCAACTTGGGCGCTAGGATCCAATACGGTTCGCTAAGTGCCAACAATATCGATGCAATGAGCAGAAACATCAGTGTCAATGCCGAATACAGCAGTGTGGCTTTGGGTTTTGATGCCGGCTATTCAGCCGATTTTGATGTAGCGGTAAGCTACAATAGCTTTAAATACGGCAGCAATGTAACGGCGCGCAAAACCAACGACGACGACGACCAGACCAAACGCTATACCGGCCAGATCGGCAAAGGGGGCAGCAACAAGGTAAGCGTACGTTCTGCCTATAATTCGGTTACATTTAGATAAACAAACCAAACAAATAAAGTCAAGGCCTGTTAATGAAAATTAGCAGGCTTTTTTTATTTTCGCCTAAGATCAGATTAACTATGGAATTTTTAAGCAGTCCAGAAGCCTGGATTTCACTATTGACCCTAACCGTTTTAGAAATTGTTTTAGGGATAGACAACATTATCTTCATTTCTATTTTATCGGGTAAATTACCAGAACATCAGCAAAAAAAGGGGCGTCAGCTGGGTTTGGGCCTCGCCATGATTACCCGTGTGCTCCTGTTGCTGTCGCTAACCTGGATCATGAAACTTACTTCGCCCTTGTTTAACATTGGCGAGTGGTTTGGCGTTGACAGCCAAGAGTGGCTAAGCAAGCTGGCTATTTCTGGTCGCGATTTGATCCTGATTATCGGTGGTATTTTCCTGATTTATAAAAGCACGCACGAGATACACGAAAAACTGGAGAGCGCCGAAGAGCATGAAGTCAAAGGAAAAGTATATTCTTTTAGTGGTGTCATTGTGCAGATCCTGCTGCTCGATATCGTATTCTCGCTCGATTCGGTGATTACCGCCGTAGGTATGGCCGAACATGTGGAGGTGATGATTGCCGCGGTTATCATTGCCGTAATCATTATGATGGTTTCGGCCGGAGCCATCAGCAATTTCGTCAATCAACACCCAACCGTAAAAATGCTGGCGCTTTCGTTCTTGCTGCTCATTGGGGTTTCGCTTTTGGCCGAAGGTTTAGACCAGCATATCCCTAAAGGCTATATCTATTTTGCCATGGCTTTTTCGGTATTGGTAGAAATGCTGAACCTGAAAATGAAAAAAGGCAAAAAGCCGGTCAAGTTGCGCAATACACCACATGAAGATACCGACAAGAAGTAAATCGCAAATCCGCATGTCGACAGGAAGCTCTAATCGTCACGACGGTTTCCTATTTTTTATAAACGCAATATTGTTGCGTTTAATTTTTTAGGTTTGTCCAAAATCAATTCAAAAGAAATGGACAGCTATGAAGTAATCATTATTGGAGGCAGCTACGCCGGTCTTTCGGCCGCCATGGCCTTGGGCAGGTCGTTGCGCAACGTACTGCTGATTGATGCAGGCGAACCCTGCAACAGGCAAACCCCACATTCGCATAATTTTTTAACGCAAGATGGCGAAACACCAGCCATGATCAGCGCCAAAGCGAAGGCTCAGGTGCTGGCTTATCCTACGGTTAAATGCCATGAGGGGTTGGCCATCAAAGCCGAGCAAATAACCGCCGGCTTTGCCGTATCAACCATCGATGGACAACGCTTTGAAGCCCGAAAGCTTATTTTGGCTATGGGCATTAAAGATATATTTCCAAACATCAAGGGCTTTGCCGAGTGCTGGGGCATTTCGGTTTTGCATTGTCCGTATTGCCATGGGTACGAAGTGGCCAGGCAGCCTTTGGGCGTTATAGCCAATGGCGATATGGCTTTTGAATTTGTCAGAATGATCTATAATTGGAGCACAGCACTTACCTTGTTTACCAATGGATTGCCAGCTTTGAACGATGAGCAGGCCGAATACTTTAAGCGAAAAGACATTCAAATCGTAACCGATGAAATTGCCGAAATCGTACATCAAGACGGGTTCCTCAAGCATCTTTTGCTTAAAAATGGGAACAAGCATCCACTAAAGGCTGTTTTTGGCCGTGGTGGCCTCGAGCAGCATTCGTCGCTCGCGGCCGAATTGGGCTGTGAAATAGACCAGCAAAACCTGATTGTGGTTAATGGCGTACAAACCACGGTACCCGGTGTTTTTGCGGCTGGCGATTGTACCACATTGTTCCGCACGGTTTCGGGAGCTGTAGCAAATGGCAACCTGGCTGGTATTTCGGCCAGCAAGGAATTGATAGCAGCCGATTTTTAATTCCGATTTGAGCATGCCAAAGCTAAAGCCTACTTTTGTAGGCCTACATTTTAAGCTGAGCGTATGATAACCTTTTTCGAAGCCTCATTGGCCGAACTTTCTATCCATAGAATTGGCAACAAGCTGCAAGACGAGTTCTATGTACTGTCAGAACAGTCGATGTATATCCAAGACGAAATGCTGAAACAGCTCTTGCTGCAGTATTTCCTGTCGCCTTATGAAAAGGTGAATGAAATTTACCACTTCATGCACCCCAACAACGACCTGAACCTGAATGAGGTGTATCACTTCGCTGCTGAAATTTTTGCCAATGGCGATTTGTTTCACGAAAACAGCAAGAAACTGGCTACCTACCTGTACGATATTTCGAACCATCCGAAAATCAAGTCGGGCGAGCTTTATGTGGCTTATTTTGAAAATGTGCAGATCGAAGGAGACTTGCACGACGCCATCGGCATTTTTAAATCAGAAACCAAAGAGAGCTATATCAAAGTTTATCCAGAGCAGAGCGGCTTTGCGCTAAGCTATGAGCAGGAAGCCATCAATATCAGCAAACTGGATAAAGGCTGCCTTATTTTCAACACCGATAAAGAACAGGGCTTTAAGGTAGCGGTTATAGACCAGACCAACCGCAGTGCCGAAGCCGTGTACTGGAAAGACGAATTTTTGAGGCTTAAGGTAAGGAATGATAACTACAGTCAAACGCAAAATGTACTGGGCGTGTACAAAAACTTCATTACCGAAAAACTGGATGAGGAGTTTGAAGTAACCAAAACCGATAAGATCGATTTGCTAAACCGCTCGATGAAGTATTTTAAGGAAAAGGAAAGCTTTGATATCGACGAGTTTGCCAACGAGGTAATTGCCAATCAAGAAGGGATAGCGCTTTTTAAAAGCTACAAAAAAAGCTACGAAGAGGAGTTTGATGCTCCAATTGCCGATACTTTCGATATTTCTGATGCGGCAGTTAAAAAACAGGCCAAAGCATTCAAAAGTATTTTAAAGCTCGATAAGAATTTCCACATCTATATCCACGGCAATAAAGAACTCATTGAAAAAGGCTTTGATGATGACCGCTCGATGAACTATTACAAGGTTTATTTTAGGGAAGAGCAATAGTCCGATCAGCACCCGATTGGGCCTGGTATCTGGCTCAAGTCAACTTAATTTCTTCATGATTGATTTGAGGCCGTTGGTTCCGTTTCTTAAAAAGGAATAAATTTTCTTAAATTGCTGTAAGCTAATAACCAATACCAACTACTTATGGCACTTAAAATCCTCAATTCGATCTTCATTCTTTTTGCCTTATACATGGGCATCAAACAAGGCTTTGCCATGATCAATGGCAAACCAGAAATGCTTCAGCTATTTAACAAATTTAATGTGGGCAAAAACGGCGTACTGGTGCTGGGTGCCTTCACCGTCATCGGTGCTATCCTGGTCTTGTTTCCCAAGACATTTCTGTACGGCAACTTCATCACGGCTGCGGGCATTTTGTTTATCATGGCGCTTGAGTTGAGCCATAAAGATCTGAAGGGGGCTGCGATTGAACTGCCTTTTCTACTGTTGTCGCTGGTTATCCTCTATCTGCAACATCCGCTGAGTAAATCCTAGTATTAAAGATCGCTTTTTTGCCGCAAAGAATCCAAAAGTATGCGCTAAGAAAGGAAAAATTCGGCATGCCCTACACCCAGGTGTAGGGCATGCCGAAGAGATGTCTCGAGAATGTTATGGTGTTTTAGTTTTCAAACACTTAGCTTTAAAGTTATGATCCCAACCAAACCCAACAGTATTTTTAAAGTAATCGGTGCCTCTTCTTTAGGGACGCTGATCGAATGGTACGACTTTTATATTTTCGGCAGTTTGGCCAGCATTATCGGGGCGCAGCTTTTTCCGGCCGATGCCGGGGCTTCGGCTTTGATCAATACCTTGGCCATTTTTGCGGCGGGTTTTATTGTTAGGCCTTTTGGTGCCCTGGTGTTTGGCCGTCTGGGCGATTTAATTGGCCGTAAACACACGTTCCTGCTCACATTGGTACTCATGGGTGGCTCTACCTTTTTAATCGGCCTTATCCCTTCTTATTCGAGTATTGGTTACGCCGCGCCAATTTTGGTGCTGGTACTGCGCCTTATTCAGGGCTTGGCTTTGGGAGGCGAGTACGGTGGCGCGGCCACTTATGTAGCCGAGCATGCGCCAAAAGGCAGGAGAGGCTTTTTTACCAGTTGGATCCAAACTACCGCCACTTTGGGCCTGTTTCTTTCCTTAGGGATTATTGTGCTTGCCAAAAACCTGATTGGTGCTTCGGCCTTTGCCGACTGGGGCTGGCGCATTCCTTTTCTGCTTTCTATCTTGCTGGTAGGTGTTTCCATCTACATCCGCTTAAAAATGCACGAATCGCCGATGTTTGCCAAACTTAAAACGGAGGGTAGGATTTCTAAAAATCCGCTGAAGGAAAGTTTTAGCAAGAAAGCCAATTTTAAAATGGTTTTGCTGGCCTTATTTGGCGCTACGATGGGCCAAGGTGTTATTTGGTATACGGGCCAGTTTTATGCACAGTCTTTCATCGAAAATACCTGTAAGGTCGATTTTAATGATTCTCGCTATATTTTGCTCTGGGCCATTGCCTTTGCCACACCCTTCTTTGTGGTGTTTGGTGCATGGAGCGATAAGGTTGGGCGCAAATGGATTATGCTGGGAGGCATGTTGCTGGGTATTGTTTTTTACCGGCCCATTTATCAGGTATTTTTAGACAAAACAGACCTGAGCCAATTGCAGCCGGCAGAGATCAAGGATGTTGCCGCGCCGGTTATTACCAAAACGCCCCTGCACACAGCCGGCGATACGCTGGTGAATACAAGTACCAAAATCACTTTATTAAACGGAAGTACTTTTAACAAGCTGCAGGTTGATACGGTGTATGCCGATCAGCGCAAGCCCATTGGCCATGCCAAGGAAGTTTTGAAAGACAAGATACTCACTTCGGGCACTTTTTGGCTGTTTGTGGCCTTGGTTTTCTTTCAGGTAATTTTGGTTACGATGGTGTATGGGCCAATCGCCGCCTTTTTGGTGGAACTGTTCCCCACCCAAATCAGGTATACCTCCATGTCGTTGCCATACCACGTGGGCAATGGTGTTTTTGGTGGTTTGGTTCCCTTTATAGCCACCTTGATTGCCAGTTTTGCAGGAGCGACGCCACTTTCCGGACTTTGGTATCCCATTGGTATCGCCACGCTCAGTTTTATAATCGGCGCTGTTTATTTAGCTAATCAAACCGACGAAAACATTAACGATTAAACCATGAAAGCATTAAAAAAAATATTAGGCATCTTTTGGATTGTTTTAGGGCCTTTAGCGGTGGGCTTAATGGCTTGGCAGGCTTGGGATAAGATTAGCCATGCCGAACCGGGAATGGCGCAAACCAATACAGCACTACAATGGGGCATCATTCTGCTCATCTTCATTCCGATAGCCATTGGCCTGGTTATATTTGGTAGGTATGCCTTAATGGGGGAGTATGATAAGCTGCCCGAAAATTCGGAAGAAAGATGAGCATCGATCGGGTCAAAACTAGCGTGATTTTTATGGCTTTTCTTTTGTTAATGAGCTGTCAGCTGAAACGAGAGGCAAGGCCATATCAACTAACCAAGCGAGACAAAAAGATATTGGAAGAACTAAAAAAAGAAACCGCAAAAGACGATTCCATACAACAGGCGAGATTAAAAGATCCAGACTATTTGGATTATGTAAAAAAGACTAATGCAGAAAACCAACCCGTTAAAAACTAACGGATTTATAGCACGTACTCGTCGTTGATGGGCATTACCGGAGCTGGAACTTCTTCTTCGCCCAGCATCTGCAACAGGTTGATTTCGATGGTACGGGTAATCTGGTTGAGCGGTACGCCCGACGAGTTGTTTTCGAAAGGATCGATCAGGCTCATGCCGTTGATTTGCGTCGACACGAATACAAAGCCTACCAACCAACCCATAAAAATGGCCCACCAGCCCATATCCTGGCTAATCACCAGCGTAAACGAAACTACAAACAGCCAAATAAATACCTTGGTTAAATAGCTGTAGGTGGTTGGAAAAACAGTGTTTTTGATGCGTTCGCACATGCCCATTTCATCACTGAATTTGATGAGCAGGTTGTTGATGTCGAGAAACTTGAAGCCATCTAGCTGGCTGGTGTATAATTTTTCGAGGTCTTTGGCCTGGTTATGCAGAATGGCGTTGTGCACATTGCGCTGTTTTTCTACCTGTAGCTGCTCGTCTTCGCTTAAATACTTGATGTAGATAAGGTCTTTCGTGCTTCTCAAGTTGGCTTTAAGGGCATACAAAAAGGCAATATGTCGTAAAATCATGCGCCTAACCACTTCGTCGTTAGTTGGGTTTCTGGGGACGTAGCTCAGCAGGCTTCGGGCAAACGACCTCGAATCGTTTACCAGTCCGCCCCAAATTTTGCGGGCTTCCCACCAGCGGTCGTAGGCCTGGTTATTGTTAAAGCCGATAAAGAAGGCAATGGCCGTACCCAAAACACCGGGAATGATGGTAGGGACGATAAAATGATGTGCAATAAGGTATTCGTGTGCCAAAAAAGCCACGGTACAGGAAACAATCATGATCAGGTCAACCTGCCAAGTGTTTCTGATAATTCTGCTTAAACGGATGTTTTTTACGATGAGCATAGCCAGATGTGTATTAAACTAATTTAAGCAGATTTTTTGTCAAATTAAACAATCCTGAGCAACAAGCCTTTTAAATATTCGCCTTCTGGAAACGACAAGCGGACCGGATGGTCTTCGGGTTGGCTAAACTGTCTGATTACCTGTACCTCCTTACCGGCATCTAGGGCCGCCCAGGCAATAATCTGTTTAAAGGTTTCGATGTCCACCGCTCCCGAGCAAGAGAAAGTAGCCAATAAGCCGCCACTTTCCAAAAGCAGCAGGCCCAGGCGGTTCAGGTCTTTGTAGGCCCGTGCGGCACGGTCAAGGGCCGAGCGCGAAGGCGCATATTTCGGCGGATCGAGCACCACGATGTCGAATTTCTTTCCTTCATCTTTAAAGGCGCGCAGCTGTTTGTTGACGTCGGATTGGATGGCGGTGTGTATCTGATGGTCAAATTGGTTGAGCTCGATATTCTGCTTGAGGGTTTCGATAGCCAGGGCCGAACTATCTACACTGGTTACCTGAGCAGCGCCCTGCAGCAAGGCATTGAGGCTAAATCCGCCACTGTAGCTGAAGCAGTCGAGCACGGTTTTGCCTTTGGCATAGCTGGCCAGCAATTGACGGTTGTCTCGCTGGTCGCAATAAAAACCCGATTTCTGTCCTTCGACGATGTTGATATGGTAAGTAATTCCGTTTTCCTTTACTTCGATGAAAGTGGCTGGCGCTTCTCCCCAAAGCAAGCCGTTTTCGGCGGTAATGCCTTCGTGTGTACGTGCAGTAGCATCGCTGCGGTCGAAAATGCCTTTCGGATTTAAAGCTTCACAAAGGGCTTCGATAATCACGTCTTTGGCTTTTTCAATACCCGTACTCAAAATCTGTACCGACAAAAAATCGGCATATTTATCTACAATGAGGCCTGGCAAAAAATCGGCTTCGCTAAAAATCAGGCGATAGGCATTGGTGTTTTCCTTTTGCAACAAGTGCGCCCTGGCTTGTATGGCCTGGTTGATTTTTTGGCCATACCATGCTTTGTTAATGGCTTGTTCTTCGTTCCATTCGATCAAACGGACAGCCACCCGCGACTGGTCGTTGAAATAGCCATAAGCTAAAAATTCGTTGTGCGAATCGAGCACTTTTACCACGTCGCCGTTTTTGGGATCGCCCTTTACTTTTTCCAACGCTCCAGAAAATACCCAGGGATGACGCTGTAAAACCGCTTTTTCTTTTCCCTTTTTTAACTTGATTTCAACCATGTTGCAAAGGTACTAAACCCTTTGGCTAACCGCAAAGCGCACCAGCATTTTCACAAAACCTATGCCGGCCAGTTTGTGGTTAAGGGGGCTAAATTGTACTTTTACTGCATGGAAGAAATAACCTGGAACGATTTTGAAAAAGTAGAATTACGCGTAGGGACCATTTTGGAGGCATTCGATTTTCCGGAAGCCCGGAAGCCGGCTTTTAAGGTAAAGGTTGATTTTGGCGAATTTGGCATCAAAATGAGCAGTGCCCAAATTACCAAACATTACACCAAGGAAGAACTGGTGGGCCGCCAGCTTGTGGGAGTAATCAATTTTCCAAAAAAGCAGATTGGCAAGTTCATGAGCGAATTTTTGGTCACTGGTTTTGCTGATGAAAACGGAGATATCGTATTGGCCAGCGTGGCCAGCAAGGTGCCCAATGGCAGCAAACTGATCTGATGAGGTTAAATTAAACAAACGCAACTCGTCAATCTAAAATCTACAATGAAATGAGCTATTACAATTTCGAAGAAGGCCAAAATCCAGAACAGGCCGATGAGCATTTTATGCGCCTGGCCCTGAACGAGGCCAAAAAAGCCTATGATGCCGAAGAAATTCCGATTGGAGCCCTTGTGGTGAGCCATGGTAAGATCATCGGCCGGGGTTATAACCTTACCGAACAGCTGAACGATGTGACGGCACATGCCGAAATGCAGGCCTTTACGGCCGCCGCACAAACCCTCGGCGGCAAATATTTAAAGGACTGTACGCTGTACGTCACCATTGAACCCTGTGTCATGTGCGCCGGTGCCAGTTATTGGACTCAGATTAGCCGCATCGTCTTTGGCGCGCACGAGGAAAAGCGCGGCTTTACGCGTATTGGACAAAACCTTTTGCATCCTAAAACGTTATTGAAAGGCGGTGTTTTGGCCGAAGAATGCGGTCAACTGATGACGGATTTCTTCAAAAACAAGCGCAAATAAAGTTGACAAACAATTGAATAAAACTTAACCTTTCTCTGTTATATTTGTACAGTAACAATTTTTAAACTTAAATATATACATTATGGCTTTTGAATTACCTGCGTTAGCATACGCAACCGACGCATTAGAACCACATATTGATAAATTGACCATGGAAATCCACCATGGCAAACATCACCAAGCTTATGTTACCAACCTGAACAAAGCTTTGGAAGGTAAGCCTGAGGCAAATTCGAACATCGAAGATATCATCAAAAATATTTCAAAATTCCCAATGGCGGTTCGCAACAATGGTGGCGGCCACTTTAACCACACGCTGTTCTGGACGGTTCTAGGCCCTAACAAAGGCGGTGAGCCAACCGGCGATTTGGCAAAAGCCATTAATGAGGCTTTCGGTTCTTTTGCCGATTTCAAGACCAAAATCCAGGATGCCGGCGCTACCCGTTTCGGTTCGGGCTGGGCTTGGCTATCGGTAGGTGCCGACAAAAAATTGGTGATTTCTTCAACGCCTAACCAAGACAATCCATTGATGGATATTGCCGAAGTAAAAGGTACGCCGATTTTCGGTATCGACGTTTGGGAGCACGCCTACTATTTGAAATACCAAAACAAGCGCCCTGATTACCTAGCGGCGATCTGGAATGTGGTAAACTGGGATGCCGTTGCCGAGCGTTACAAAAAAGCACTTTAATCGCAAAATCGCTTATCATTTTAAAAGCCAGGTTAGCCTGGCTTTTTTTGTTTTGCGGATTATTTTATAAATTGCGGCTATGAAGAAATGGATGGTAATGCTTGTTTTAGTGCTGGGCGTGGCGTTTGCAGGCAAGGCACAAAAGGTTCCTACAGCAGAAGAACTGGCGAAAAAAAACATCGAAGAACTGGATAAACGCCTTAAGCTGAGCCCAACGCAGAGAAGCGTGGTGTATAACTATGCCTATGAATTGGCCAAAGAACAGCTGGCTTTGTACAAAAAGCAGCAGGCAGGTACTTATAAAGACGAAGACGAGACCAAATTCTATAAAGTTCAGAACGAACTTAACAAAAATATCAAAGCCGTATTGAAGCCTGAGCAGCTAACCGAATACAACCTGATTGTAGAGGAGCGCCTGAGCGGTATTGATCCAAATGCCAAGAAAAAGAAAAAGAAAAAAGGCGAAGAAGAAGATAAAGTTGTGGGCATAGAGGGCTTGAAAAGCGGCAGCAACAACCCATAAGCATGCTCAAAGCCTTAGATGCTTTTCTAACTTTTGTACACCTTTTTATTATTGGCTTTAACCTGTTTGGCTGGATCTGGCCAAAAACACGCAGGCTGCACTTTTGGTTTGCCATGCTTACCCTGGGCTGTTGGACAGTGCTAGGCATTTGGTTTGGTTTGGGCTATTGCCCTGTTACCGATTGGCAATGGAGTGTAAAAAAACAGTTGGGCGAACAGAACCTGCCCGCTTCCTTTATTAAATATCTTGCCGACCAAGCTACTGGCGTCAATTTCAGTCCTACGCTGATTGATGTGCTTACCTTGGGCCTTTTTCTAATTGCGATAGCCATTTCGGTTAGGCTGAATTTCTTTAGCAGGAAACCAGGGAATTAAATTCCAATCACGTCCTTTTTCTTGCGTTGCTTCATCGTTTTCGGAATAATGGCCAGTATCTCTTCGCGCAAGGCATTGAGCATCCGCTTTTTGATGTAATTCTTATGTGTTACCAAGCTGATTTCGCGAACAGGTTCTGGCGATTTAAAATAACGGACTTTATTGAGTTGCTTTACGCTCAAATCGGCCAGGGCCAGCTCGGGCAATAGGGTAGCCCCATCATTAACGTCTACCATCCTGATCAGGGTTTCTATGCTGCCTGTATTATAGGCCAGTGACTGGAGGCGGTTGTTTTTGGTTGACCGGCAAATGTTCAGTACCTGCGTACGCATGCAGTGCCCCTCATTCAGCAACCAGATGTTTTCCTCCTCCAAATCTTCGGCTTCAATAGCCTTTTTCTTAAAGAGCTTGCTGTTTTTGCTGATGTAGCTTACAAAATTTTCATAAAACAACGGCGTCTCGTTCAGGTTGGGGTCTACCAATGGCGTAGCCAAAATACCACAGTCGAGAACCCCGGTTTTGAGATGGTGGATGATGTCTTCGGTAGTGTATTCCCAAATCAGCAGTTTCAGGTCCGGATATTTTTCGAGCATCGACGAGATAACCTCGGGCAATAAGTAAGGCGCAATGGTAGGGATAATGCCTATTTTGAGCTCGCCTGTAATGTCTTGCTGCTGGTTGCTGATGATTTCCTTTATTTTTTGATTTTCCTGCAGTACAATGCGTGCTTGTGCGATGATTTGCGCACCGATTTCTGTAGGAACCACGGGTTGCTTGCTGCGGTCGAATATTTTGACGTTCAGGAATTCTTCCAGTTTCTGTACCTGCATGCTCAAGGTAGGCTGCGTTACAAAACATTTGTCGGCGGCGCTTACAAAGCTCCGGTAGGTGTCAACGGCAACAATATATTCAAGCTGAACTAAGGTCATATAGTTAAAATTGATGTTATTTTGTAAAGATATAAATTCTGATGATAATGCCGAAGCCAAATTCTCATCGTGTTTTTGGCTAGCCATTCCGCCAGGCTGTGAACACAAAAACACAGCGGTAACCTGAGCGGGAGATGGCCACTACCCAAACACTATTCGATTGTTTTTAAAACGGTGTGTGTTCTTTTTTTTGTTAAAATATTGAATTTATTATTTTTTTGTAAAAAACTTGTTATGTTTGTGTTGCCTCTATTGTGTATAAAATCATTAACTTGGTACAACAAAATTGTATAAGCCGTTGAGTTGGAATTAGACGCAAACCACGCCGACACTGTCGGCATTTATTGATTAACGCTCGTCATCCCCATAAATTAGTGAAAAGATAAATTAGATGAAGCTATATGGCTGGTTTGGCTATATACCGATTTAGCATTCTCTTTAAATACGCGCCTCTGTAAAAGGTAAGCCATTTAGAGGATCAAAATTTTAACAACTATGAATTACCAATATAAATCTTGCTTTCTTGCAGGCTTGAAGGGGATGTTAACCTTGGTGCTCGTTTGGTGCACCAGCCAAGCTTTTGGCCAAACGGTCTTTGAGAAAGCCCTGTCGCTCAAAATGGATTCGCTTATTGAAGAGAAGGCCGTGTTTCGATCGAGAAGTTCTTTTGTATTGCCCAGCAACAATCTGCAGAGTATCACCACTCCATCGGGTTGGGGCGGCGGGAATGCCACCTATTTTTTTGCGATTTTGGGCGCCATTTACCCATCTTTTTATACCGTAGAGAAAAAGCCCGATATGATTGGGGCGGCCGGCATCAGCTTTGGCAACTCGAGCAGGTTTGTTAATGTTTCGGCCAGTGTTAACGTAACCCGGGTGAGCGAACTGAGGGATTTGTCGGCCAACATTGTGCTAAGCAGGCAGATTTTCAAAAGCTGCAGCATTGCCGTTGGTGGTTTGCAACTGTTTGCCGATCCGGCAGTGTCTGATGCGCCAGAAAACACCTACTATATTGCCTTTAGCCATGCCATCAGAGGAAACCGTTCGCAAGAAACCGGCAATGCGGCCCTGTCTTATACCATTGGCTTTGGTACGGGGCGCTTTTTGAGGAAGAGCCCTAACGATGTGGCCGCCGGCAAAGGAAAATATGGTACGGGCGTGTTTGCCAACGTATCTTACGAAGTAGTGAAAAGGCTTAACCTCAATGCCGAGTGGTCTGGCCTTAACCTTGGCTTTTCTTTGGGCGTAAGGCCGCTAAAGAATTCGGCCATAACCATGGGTTTCGGCGTATTTAATTTAACCAATTATTCGGGCGATCGGGTTACTTACATGTCTACAATTGGTATTCCTATATTCCTGGATAGAAAAAACATTCAATTATAATGAAAAAGAAACTGTTGCTATTCGTTTCATTGGCCTTTGCCGCTTACAAGGCTGATGCGCAAATTGGGGTTCATGGTAACTCCGACTGGAAAGTGCCGGTACCTTTGTTTACGCCGCAGCTTGATCCGATATACGGAACAAACCTGCAGTTTATCATGCCAAACGTGCCCTCTATTTCGCAGTCATCCATTTCGTCGTTTTCTTCTTTGATGGCATCGAATCTTTTGCCTTCGGTACCGCTTATGCCTCCGGCCCCCAAGTTGCCAAGTTTGGCTGGCTATACGCCTGAGGCATCCAGTCCAGAACCCTATCGCCCCTATGTTCAGCTTTTGCCTCCATTGCCTCCTATTGCGCCACTGGCTGTTGTAAGAGATGTTCAGTAAAAATGCACGTATTGATTCGGAAAAATATGACTAAAAACAAGAGGTTTAATAGGAAAGAAGGTTTAAAATCCATCATGGTGACCACGTTGCTGTTCTTGGGTTTTTATGTGCATGCGCAACAGAAGCCTCGCGAATTTACCCTGTCGAATGGGCAAGCATTTCAAGTAGAAACCGCCGTTACTTCAAATGCCGTAGCGGTACGAGGTAAGCAGCGCATCGAAGTGAATTCGCAATCGGAAGTAACCAAGCTGTACAAAGTGATATCGAAGGATGCCGATGGCTATCAGCTTGATGTGTCTATCACCAAGCTCGACGGTCAGATTGGGGCCATGGGCAAAAAGTTCAAGTATGCTTCTGGTAAAGGACTTGACAGTGCTTCCAGCATCAATAGAGCATTAGCTTATATGGTAAACAAGCCGGTTGAGTTGCACATCAATAAATTCGGGCTTGTAGAAAGACATTCTTCCTACAAAGCAGAAAAAGCTACCGATACTTTGGTCGATTTTGCCGGCATACAGCCCCTTGTTTTTGAAAAGGGAGTTTTGCTTAATTTCTTGGCTGATTTTACATACAGCAAAAACCTTAGGAAAGGCTATTCGTGGATTGACGATGTGGAAATTGACCAACAAAAGCTGCACACCGAATTTATCATTGCCGATATCAACGAAAAAAATACCGTCATTAAGTTTAATACCGAAATCAGGGGCAAATTGATCAACAGCAATACAAACGGCACGTATGTTTTAGACAACGCTTCGGGCATAATTGTCGAAAAACTGGCTTATGTCCTCTCCAGAGGCTATGAAATATCAGCCGGTAAGGTCATGTACGAGGTGGCCAGGTCAAGTTCCATCATTGAAAAGACAAAAGCCATACCTTAGCTATAATTTGTTTATTTTTGCACTTCAAATACACCGAAGTGGGCAAGGATAAATTAAGAAAATTTGCAGAAATAGATACTTTTCCAAATGTATACCAATTGCATCTGGGCAAAGTAATGAAAGGAAAATGGGCGACGGACCATTTTAAAAACGATCATCCAATTGTGTTGGAGCTGGCCTGTGGCAAAGGCGAATATGCCGTAAACCTGGCCAGGCTTTTTCCAGAAAAAAATTTTATAGGCGTTGACCTTAAAGGCAACCGCATTTGGCGCGGGGCCAAAACCGGCGTAGAAGAAGGTATTCAGAACTTGGCCTTTTTAAGGATCCAGATTGAAGATATCCTCGAGTTTTTTGCGCCCGGAGAAATTGACGAAGTGTGGATAACTTTTGCCGATCCGCAGCCACAAATCAGCAGAGAGAAAAAGCGCCTCACCTTTCCGGGCTTTTTAGAAAAATACAAAATCTTGTTAAGGCCCGGTGGCAAAGTCAATTTAAAAACCGATAACGACGGTCTTTATGATTATACCTGCGAAAAAGTAGAAGAACTAGGCCTGGTTACGCACAAAAATACCAATCACCTCTACCAATCTGAATTTGCCGATGAGGTATTGTCTATCAAAACGCATTACGAAAGAATATATTTAAAACACGATAAGAACATCAATTATATTCAATTTTCATTCAGCTAATGGACGATTCTTTTTATGACCAGGTTTACGAAGTAGTGCGGCTCATCCCGAAGGGCAGGGTAACTTCGTATGGCGCTATTGCCAAGGCCCTGGGCACGGCCAAATCGTCGCGTATGGTGGGCCACGCCATGGCGTATGCCGGTACGTCCAAACCCAAGGTGCCAGCGCATCGTGTGGTGAACAGCAACGGCTTGCTTACGGGCAAATTTCACTTTTCGCCACCATCGCTTATGCAGGAATTGCTGGAAAAAGAAGGCTTGAAGATAGAAAACGATAAAGTAAAAGATTTTAAAAAGGTGTTTTGGGATCCCTTGATTGAGATTTAGCAATTTGCATCCCTGTTCAACAATCAACATACAATATTCATGGGAAAATTAGTAGAAGAATTTAATGCCTATCGCAGCAAAATGAACGATAGGATCATGGAAACGGCCAATACCAATATCAAGCGTTTTTTTGCCCTCGATACCACCAGTTATGCGGCCGGTGCTTTAGATGTAAAAACCAAAGAAATGTTGGGCCTGGTAGCTTCTATGGTTTTGCGTTGCGACGATTGCATCAAATATCATTTAGAAAAATGCCATAACGAAGGGGTAACCAACGACGAAATGAACGAAATCTTTATGATTGCCAATTTGGTGGGCGGTTCTATCGTTATTCCGCATTACCGCCGTGCCGTGGAGTACTGGGATGATCTTGCGTCCATTGCTGAAAAATAATTAGCCAGGCTTGCGGCTTTGCTAGGAGGAGCCAACGAAGCAAGCTGGTTTTACGGGTTAGCCTTCAAACTCGAGACGAGCTTTACTTGTGCATCTCATTGTAGGCTTTGATAAAAGCCATCAAGCTCTTATCGTCAAAGCTTTCGGTATCTTTGATGCGTTGGGCCAAATCTTCGTCGTTGGCTAGTTTTTGGAGCAGAATGGCTTTTGTCGTGGTGATTTTTCCGGCATCTAAGGAGATTTCCTGCATAGGGCCGGTGCCCGGTCTTTCGATAAAATAACTGACTTTGCCTTTGGGGCCGTCGTTGAGTTCGGCATCGTTTCTTCGGCCACCTCCGCCAAAGGTAATGCCCCCGCCTAAGCCGCCTCCAAGTCCGCCAGAACCTAAGCCTACGCCAAATGATGGCCTTATTTTAGGCCTTGAGGGTGCAGGCGCTTGTACGGTTACCGCTTTGTCGCCATACGAATAAAGGTTAACCGTGCCGATTTCTACCAGCTTAAAAAAGCGGTAGTCGGCCTTTTTCTTCGATATGATGGGCTTGCTTTCGTAAGTCTCGCCATTCCAAACAAAAGATTTGATGTCTTTGGCCTGATACTGCACCAAACTCTGGTCGTCTTGCATCAACACAACCGAGCTGTAATTGGTGCCCTTGATTACGCCCCGAACAAAATTGCCCTCGCTAATCAGCACCACATCCTGGGCCCAAAGCCTGGTGCCCGCAAGTAACAGCAACAAAAGAAATTTAAACGCTTTCATGTACACAAATAACGTAAATTATTTGTGCTTGTTACCGCATAAGAGAGGTTTTTAACAATTTTTACCTTCGAATAATTTTATCGCTACTCGACATGACTTTGTTTTTGTTGGCGTAGTTTGCCGCAAAACCAGGTTGATAAAGCCGTAAAATAAAAATAATAATGGGCTTAAAGGATAGGCAGACTATTAGTACCTTTATGCTGCAAATACAATAAACCAATGGACAAAAAACTTTTCCTTTTAGACGGAATGGCGCTGATTTACCGTGCGCATTTTGCATTAAGCAAGAACCCTCGCTTTACTTCGGGCGGCATTAATACCTCGGCAGTAATGGGCTTTGCCAATACCTTGCTCGAGGTGCTCAAAAAGGAAAAACCAAGCCATATTGCCGTTGTTTTCGATACCGATGCGCCAACCGAAAGACATACCGATTTCGAAGCCTACAAAGCCCATCGCGAGGCGATGCCCGAAGACCTTTCCAAAGCCCTGCCCTATGTGTTTAGGCTGATCGAAGGTTTTAATATTCCGGTCATTACGCTCGACGGCTACGAAGCCGACGATATTATCGGTACATTGGCCAAAGAAGCCGAACGCCAAGATTTTAAGGTCTTTTGCATGACTCCGGATAAGGATTTTGCCCAACTGGTGTCTGACAATATTTTCATTTACAAGCCTGCACGAATGGGCAACGAAATGGAGATTTTAGGGGTGAAAGAAGTGCTGGCCAAGTGGGAAATTGAGCGGGTAGACCAGGTGATCGATATTTTGGGCCTATGGGGCGATGCTGTAGACAATATTCCGGGTATTCCGGGCATTGGCGAGAAAACGGCTAAAGCGCTCATCAAGCAATACGGCAGCATGGAAAATATCATTGCCAACGCACACGAGCTGAAAGGCAAGCAACGTGAAAATATTGAGAACTTTGCGGCACAAGGCTTGGTTTCTAAAAAACTGGCCACCATTATCCTCAACGTTCCTATCGAGTTTAACGAAACCGCTTTGCAGCTGGAAGAGCCCAGCCGCGAATTATTGGAGCCCCTGTTTGCCGAACTCGAGTTCAGGACCATTGGCCGTAGGGTTTTTGGGGAAGAATTTAACGTAAACGAGGCCAAAGCCAATCCAAACGGTCAGAAAGACCTGTTTGGCAACGACGTAGCGGTAACTGTTGCCCTGGAAGTAAAAACAACATCGCAGCCCTCGCTGTTCGATACGCCCATAGATGCCAAAAACATCAGCAATACCCCGCATAACTACATCCTGGTTGATACACCAGAGGCCAGAAAAAACCTGATTGATACGTTGCTTCAACAAGAAAGCATTTCTTTTGACACCGAAACCACCGGAACCGATGCCAACCTGGCCGATTTGGTGGGCTTGTCTTTCGCGATCAATGTCGGAGAAGGCTATTACATTCCGGTGCCAGCCGATAGAGCGGCTGCGCAAGCCATTTTAGACGAGTTCAGGCCTGTGCTCGAAAATGAGAAAATTGCCAAGATCGGACAGAACATCAAGTACGATATGCTGGTGCTTAAATGGTATGACGTAGCCATCAAAGGCGAGCTATTCGATACCATGCTGGCCCATTACCTGATCGATCCTGATACCCGCCACAACATGGATGTGCTTTCAGAGAATTATTTGGGCTACACACCAATTTCGATTACCTCGCTGATTGGCGCCAAAGGCAAGGCCCAAGGCAACATGCGCGATGTGCCGGTAGAAAGCGTGGTAGATTACGCCGCCGAAGATGCCGATGTAACCCTGCAACTGGCCAATATTTTTAAACCGATGCTGGTAGAGCGCAATGCCGCCAAACTGGCTGCCGAAATAGAAAATCCGTTGATTTACGTACTGGCCGATATGGAAAAAGAGGGCGTGCGGATTGACATTGATACCCTCAATGCCTACTCGATCGAGTTGCAACAGGAAATTATCAAGGCCGAGCAAAGCGTTTACGACAAAGCCGGACTGAAATTCAACCTCGCCTCGCCTAAACAGCTCGGCGAAGTGTTGTTCGATCATCTTAAGCTCGACCCGAAGGCCAAGAAAACCAAAACGGGTCAGTACCAAACCGGCGAAGATGTTTTGACATTGTTGGCCAATAAGAGTGATATTGTACAGGATATTTTGGACTTCCGCCAGATGCAAAAGCTTAAATCTACTTATGTGGATGCCTTGCCCTTGCTAGTTAATCCCAAAACGGGCCGGGTGCATACCAGCTATAACCAGGCAGTAGCCGCTACGGGCAGGCTTAGCTCCAACAATCCGAACCTGCAGAATATCCCAATCCGAACCGAGCGTGGCCGAGAAGTGCGCAAGGCCTTTATTGCCAGAGATGCCGACCATATGTTGCTCTCGGCCGATTATTCGCAGATCGAGTTGCGCATCATTGCCGAGATCAGCAAGGAAGAAAACATGCTTGATGCTTTTAGCAAAGGCATCGATATCCATACGGCAACAGCCGCCAAAGTATATGGCATTGGCATCGAAGAAGTGGATTCGATGCAGCGCCGCAATGCCAAAGCGGTAAATTTTGGCATCATATACGGACAGTCGGCTTTCGGCTTGTCGCAAAACCTCAATATTCCGCGCAAGGAAGCGGCCGAAATCATCGAGCAGTATTTTATCCAATACCCAGGCATTAAGCGTTACATGAGCGATACCATGAACTTTGCCCGCGAAAACGGATTTGTAGAAACGATTATGGGGCGCAGAAGGTACCTCCGCGATATTAATTCGGCCAATGCCACCGTGAGGAGCTACGCCGAGCGAAATGCCATTAATGCCCCGATACAAGGCTCGGCAGCCGATCTGATCAAGATAGCGATGATCAATATCCATCACGATATTAAAGCACAGCAGCTCCAATCGAAAATGACCATGCAGGTACATGACGAGTTGGTGTTCGATGTGGTAAAAACCGAAGTAGAACAGATGAAAGCCATTATTGCCAACCGCATGAAAACAGCCATCAAAACCCAGGTGCCTATCGAAATTGAAATTGGTGAAGGCGATAACTGGCTGGCGGCACACTAAAGCTAAATTAGGATGAAAAAGCTCTTGTTATTAGCATTGCTGCTGTATACCACATCGCTGGCCGCACAAACAGATACCGCTTATGCCTATGTTGACGCCAACTATAAAGCGGTTAAAGGCTGGAATGAGGCAACCTACTATTACAAAGCCTATAAAAAAGACAGTACCGGCTATATCCTATCGGTTCATAACCGGGCAGGCCAGCTGCAAAAGCGCGAAATCTATTTGGATGCAGGCTTGACCATCAAGAACGGACAAGCGGTGGTTTATAATGACGGCAAGCCCACCTACAAGGGCATATACATCAACAATGAACGCGAAGGTGTTTTTGTAGCGTATGATACACTTGGTCATGTACTCAGAACGGAAAGCTACCAGAGAGACACCTTGGATGGGCCCTATAATTCTTATTGGCCTAATGCCAGCATCAAGGAAACCGGTAATTATAAAAGAGGCAAAAAAGCCGGCGAATGGATTCTTCAATATGAAAGTGGCAAGCCAGCCATCATCGAAAAGTTTACCGATTATGGGGATTCTTACAGCAAAACCTGTTTTGATGAATCGGGGAAGGAAACGACCCTGGGTCAGATCGAAGCCCCGCCATCATTTCCTGGTGGCATAGACAAGTTTTATATGTTGCTTGCAAGAAATGTAAAATATCCGCCAGATGCGGCAGAGAAGCATATTGAGGGAGAAGTGCGCATGTCGTTTCTAATAACGGAAACCGGTGCTGTTGAAAATATCAGGGTGGAGCGGGGTTATCATCCCAGCTTGGATGCAGAGGCCCTAAGGGTGATGAAGCTTTCGCCAAAATGGATACCGGGCAAGCTATTTGGTAAGCCAGCCCGGGTAATATATAGCATCCCTATACGATTTAGCCTGAGATGATTGTATTGGCATACGGCTGCCTAAGCAGGTGTTTGCTCCGTTTTTAGACAAAAAATAGCAATAAGATCTAAGACGAAGTTAAAGTTTACGTCGTTTTATTAAGGTACTGCTTAATTTGTTGCCGACTGAAAATAATTCGGTAAATTTAGGTGTAATTAAATCATTTGAGGGCTTAATACGAAGAAATATGAAAAGGTATGTTTTATTGCCGCTGTTCTTGTTGACTGCTGCAACTCTGTTTGCCCAGCAAGATACCACACTTATTTATTCGAACCCAGGCTATAATAAAGACCCATTACGTTCTAAATGGCGCAAGGAAGTTGTGCATAAAGACAGCCTTTGGGTAGTGATGCTGTATAATGGCAAAGACGAGCTGCGCGAGCGCATCAGTTATGGCGACGAAAAACTGAGCGTAAGAAGTGGCCCTTATGCTTTTTACGAAAACGGCAAACTGGTAGAATCGGGAGATTTTGACAAGGGCTATAAATATGGCGAATGGAAGGTCTTGTTTCCCAATGAGCAGGTACACGAAAAGGCCAACTATGCCTGGAATACGCTCCATGGTAACTATCGCCTGTATTGGGATAATGGCCATGTAAGGAAAGAAGGGCGCTACAGCCGGGGCAAGAAGGTGGGCAACTGGCGCATGTTTCATCAAAACGGCAAACTGGCGCTCAAAGAAAACTACGATGACAACGGGCAGCTTACCGAGGGCGAGTATTTTGATGCCGAGGGCAAGCCTGTAGCCAAAACGGAAGTGGTATCGCCACCAAATTATAAAGGAGGCCTAGCCGCTTTTTATCAGCTTTTTGCACGTAGCTTTAAATACCCAGCCAACCTGCCCAAGGAAGAAGTGCCGGCAAAAATAAACATTGATTTTGAGGTGACGAGCAAAGGGAGGATTACCGCTGTTGGCTTTCCGCAAAATACCAACCCTAAATTGAAGCGCGAAATACTCAAGGTATTGGCTTTGTCTTTGGGTAATTGGGTTCCAGGGACCGAATTGGGCGAAGCTGTTGATATGCAGTATATTTTGCCATTAGAAATTTTACTTCAACAATAAAATGTTTAACTTCATTCAATCTTCATTTTAATAAAACAATTTTACATCAACAAAATGGAAAACTTGAAGCCTCTGTAAACGAGAGGTTCATTAAAAATTAAAAAATTAGCATCATGAAAAAATTATTAGGTCTTATTGCAATTGCAGTATTAGGTGCAAGCACCACTTTCGCACAAACTCCAGCCACAGCACCGGTAGCTAAAAAAGCAGCAGCGGCCAAAACAGCTGTTAAAGCCGAAGCTAAAAAAGCAGACGAAAAAGCTGCCACAGTAAAAGCTACTGCACCGGCAGCCGCTAAAAAAGAAGTTAAAAAAGTAGCGGCTTCAGCCACTCCAACCAAAAAAGACGGTACTCCAGACATGCGCTTTAAAGCAAACAAAGATGCAAAAGCTGCTCCAGCTGCAGGCCCAACCAAAAAAGACGGCACTCCAGATATGCGCTATAAAGCCAACAAAGCCGCAAAGAAAAACTAAGTCATAGCTAGTTTTATTAATTTAAGGTTTAATTGAAAAAGGCTCCCGAGCAATCGGGAGCCTTTTTATTGTGTTGGGCTACAAACTGATGGTTTCGCCTATGGCTGGCAGCAATAAGGTCTTGTGGGCCCGTTTAAAGCTCTCTACGGCCGTTTCAGAGTCGATGGCAATAACCGGAAAGGTGTCGTAGTGTACACCGATTATTTTATCGCAGTTGATGTAGTTGGCTGCGATAACCGCATCGTCAACATCCATGGTGTAGTTGCCGCCGATTGGCAAAATGGCATAGTCCAATTTGTAAAGCTCGGCCAGTAACTTCATTTCCAGCGTAAGGCCGGTGTCGCCTGCAAAATAAATCTGATGCTGATCTAGCTCCAGCACAAAGCCAGCCGGATTGCCTCCGTAGCTTCCGTCGGGCAGCCCAGAGGAGTGGGTGGCCCAAACCATGCGTATTTTTCCGAAATCGAAAGTGTACTTGCCAAAATTCATCGGATGTACTTTTTCGATGCCCTGCTTGCCTAACCAGCCTGCAATTTCGGGAATGGAAATGACCGTGGCCTGTGTTTGCTTGGCCAAGGCAACCAGATCGGCTACGTGATCGCCATGCCCATGGCTTACCAAAATATAGTCGGCCTCGATTTTAGTGCTATCGATATGCGTTGCCAAGGGGTTTGGACTGATAAACGGATCGAAAAGGAATTTTTTGCCGGCCTCCGTCTCTAACAGAAAACAAGATTGGCCATAATATGTATATTTCATTTTTTTTGCTTGAGATTTAAGATACTAGATATGAGATGTGAGATGTGGGATTTGAGGGGCGAAATATGAGCGCTGAGATTTTAAAATGGAATGCCCTTTCCGATTTTTAATCCTCAGCCTTCTATCCCATACCTGCTGTTTAAGCGCCGAACATACCGCCCAATCCACCAAGCATGTCTTTGGTTGCGGCCTGCATTTCTACGGCACTGACCTGGTCGGCCTGTTGCAGGGCTTTGTTTACGGCAGTTAGGAGCAGTTCTTCCAGCGCTTCTTTATCGGCTTGTTTATAAAAATCTTCGTCAATGGTAATGGCGGTAACTGCTTTGTTTGCCGTTGCGGTAACGCGAATGGCACCGCCTTCAACTTCTCCAAACACTGAAACGGTATCTAATCTTTTTTTAATTTCATCTGCCTTTTGCTGGGCAGCCATCAATTTATCGAACATAGCTCTTAGTTTTAAATTATAAGTCGAAAATAAGGGAAAATGTTTTAAAAAATTACAGCCTTCTGCCCAAGGTAAACCCGGTTATCGGTTGTGTAAACTCGAGCGCCGAAGTGGCCACAGAGGCTTGTCCGGTCGACAAATTAATCTGATAGAGCTTGTTTTTCCCCTCTACCGTAAAAATGCCGTAAGCAGTATCGCCAATGTTGCTAAAGCTAATGTCGAACCCGTTAACGGCGCTGATTATAATTTTTAAATCGCCAACAGGGCTCAATAAACCTGAATTTTGGTCTTGCGTGTAGAGCTTGTTCAGCACGTGGTCTATCACATAAAGCCTGCTTGTGGTGCTGCCTGCAATATTGTTGCTATAGGCGGCTGCACTTACCGTTGGCGAACCTGTGCTGGTTGATAGGTTGGGCTGTACTGAAACGCTGGCGGTAATCGGGTTGATACGCAGGTTTTGTGCCGTATTGCTTACCACGCGGATGATATCTTCTTGCGGGCTGAAATCGAAACCAAAACTTGTGCCGGCTAAGGCAGAGGCAAAGGTACCCGTGCCTGCCTGCGTAAACAGGCCTGTGCTCAGGTTAACCGTGTAAAGCCTGTTGCTGCTGCCTAAGGCATAAACCTGGCCGTTTAAAGGCCTCATGTCTATACCCAGTACCGTTTCTCCGCTCTGCATGCCCGTAATGGTTTTGGCAACTGCCACAGTTGTACTTAAAGTAGGGTCGAAAATAAGTAAGGTGTTGGCCTTGTTGGCATCAATAGTAGTGGCATAGGCTACAGGATTGGTCGGAATGGCGATGCTTTGTATAGCGATGTTGCCTGTAAACTTACCGACTAATTTGGTTACCTTTCTGTCTAAATCAATGCTGAATAAACCGACGAAGTCTTTTAAAGTACCTGCCAGGAGTACGTTTTTGTTGTTTGGCGAAATATCCAAACACACGTTGTTGCCTACATCCTGACCTAAATCGGCCACTTTGGTTAAGGTGCCGCTGTTTTGGGGCTCTTGTTTGTTTAAGGTTTTGGCTACGGGGTCAATACCGTATAAGGTGGTAGTGCTTGCCCCGGCAGTACTGTTGGTATAGGAAATGCCCATCACAGTGCCTCCGCTAATGTTGGCGTCGGTGGCCTCAACGGTAGCCGTTTCGGGGTTGATGCGCAGGTTTTGGCCGGTGTTACTCACCAGCCTGAGGCGATCGGTTGTAGGATCAAAGTCTATGCTGATTACCGTGCCCGAAACAGCAGGCGTAAGCGGTGCGGTGGCTATTGCGCGCGCCAATCCGGTACTCAAGTTAATGATGTATAGCTTGCTGGCATCGCTAATGCCATACAGGTCGCCCGTTGTAGGCCTAAAGTCGATGCTCAACATTTTTTCAGTCGGGCTCATGCCTGTAATGCTTACACTATTGAGCGATGTTTTGATGCTTTTGGCATTGTACTTCAGCAAGGTATTGTTATTGGCGAGTACATAGAAGTCTTGGTCTGGCCCCGAAAGCGGCAGATTGATTTGGGTACTTTCCTTTTTGCAGGATAAGGATATTGAAAAGAAGAAGAGCAATGCACAAAGTTTAAATGCAATTGTGCGATTGAGTTTGAAGGCCGTTTTTTTCATCTGTTTATTATTCGTTATTCGGGTAGGCAAGCCCGCAGACTGTTGTAAGTTGATGGTGGCTTTCTTTGTCGAACAGCGGCTTAACAAGGCTTGTTTTTTGAAGCCAAGATAAGCTTAATATTTAAATTAAACGTGTTTTGGCACGTTCATATTGCGATGGCCATCTTACATCAACGCCGAGCTGAAAGGCAGCATGAAGCGGAAAGTAAGGATCTCTCAGTAATTCCCTCGCCAAAAAAATCAGGTCTGCTTCTTCTTGTTGCAAAATGGTTTCGGCTTGTTGGGCTTCGGTAATCAATCCAACGGCGCCGGTTATCATCCCTGTTTGTTGTTTAATGGCCTTGGCAAAGGGCACTTGGTAGCCGGGCTGTACCGGTATTTGCTGGTGCAGATCTAAACCGCCCGAAGAAGTATCAATGACATCGACCCCTTTGGCTTTAAGCAAAGCCGATAGGCGTACCGATTCTTCTTCGTTCCAGCCTCCCTCTACCCAATCGGTTGCCGAAATGCGAACAAACAGAGGGTTTTCAGCTGGCCAGGTTTCCTGTACCGCTTCAACAACTTCTAATAAAAGTCGAATGCGGTTTTCAAAACTGCCCCCATATTCATCGTTGCGGAGGTTGCTTAGGGGCGATAAAAACTGATGCAACAGGTAGCCATGTGCGGCATGTATTTCTACGACTTGAAACCCAGCCCATAAGGCTCGTTTGGCGGCTTCTCTAAAATCGGCTTTAACTTTGGTCAAACCGTCAAGATCTAAAGCCAGGGGTATTTTGTCTGTCGGGTTAAAAGGCAATGCACTCGGGGCTAGGGTTGGCCAGCCTCCGTTAGTGTGGTCTAATTGCTTGGGGTTTTGCCAAGGAATATCGAAACTGGCCTTGCGGCCGGCATGTGCCAATTGAATACCCGAAACGGCTCCGTTTTGGTGAATAAAATCGGTAATTTCCTGAAGCTTGGCAATGTGTTCGTCTTTCCAAATTCCAAGGTCGGCAATAGAAATGCGGCCTTCTGGCGAAACGGCTGTAGCTTCGGTAAGCACCAGTGCGGCGCCCCCAACGGCACGGCTGCCCAAATGTACCAGGTGCCAGTTGTTGGCAAAGCCATCGGTTGAAGAATATTCGCACATTGGCGATACCACAATACGGTTTTTAAGGGTAATGTTTTTTAGGTGAAGAGGGGTGAAGAGTAGGGCCATTGCTCAAATTTTTGACAAATTAACAATAAGCCAAGGTATTTGTTTAACCGAGGAAGAACTTAAACAATCAGATGACAGGCGCTTAGTTCATCAAGGCGGTGTTAAAACCCACAAAAAGCTTGAAGAGCTGCTCGTAAACAGTAAATGGGAGGGTTTTAGGCTGGTCGTATACATCGTGGTAAGCTGTAATGCCACCCTGTGTATAAAGAAAAAATGCAGGCACACCCTTTTCGGTAAAAAAATAATGGTCGCTGTTGGCCGCTTTTCCCCTGGGGTTGATCTTGACCAGAAAATGTCCAGCATCATTGATTTGGTTAAGCAGGGCAAACGCGGCGGGGTATTGGGTCGCATTAACTACGGTAGCTCCGGTTTCGCCGGTGCCAACCATGTCCACATTAAGGAGGAAGCGAACTTTTTTAAGATCGACCAATGGATTTTCAGTAAAATATTTGGAGCCTAAAATACCGGCTTCTTCTCCGGCAAAACAAATAAAAGCCATGGTATACCGCTGCGGATGGGCGGCGTAATATTTGGCTAGGCTGAGTAGGAAAGCTACGCCGCTGCCGTTATCGTTGGCCCCCGGAAAATAAGTATCGGTGCCCATGCCCCCCAGATGGTCGTAATGAGCGGTTAGTAGCAGTATAGAATCAGGTCTGGCGGTGCCTTTTACCATGGCGCAAATATTGCTTGCCCTAAAATCGGGAATAAAAACATTTTCGATGTTGGCGACTATGGTTTGCGGTGGCTGCGTTAATGCCGATTTTTTAACCATGATTTCGGTAAAATCGTTAACCTTTTGTGCTACAGACCAGGTGAGTTTGTCTTGCAGGCTTACCACAATCCGTTCTGTTTGGGCTATAAAGTGGGTGCTGTCTTGCTGGGTGAGGTTTGTTTTGGCCACAACGCCTTTACTGGCCTGGCCTACAATAAAATCTTTGCCCGGCATGAGTTTTTTACCGTTTATTTGCAGCTCCATTTTACCCGGGAAGGTATTAACCGAAAACAGAAAGGGTTGCTTGAAGCTTTTTCCATCCATGGGTTGCAGGCCAAAGGATTTGAGCTCGGCCACTATAAAATCGGCCGCTTTTTCCATGCCGTTTTTCGTATAGCCTCGCCCCCAAAAGGCCGGAGCAGTTAGTTTTTCTAGGGTCTTGCGCGCGTATTTGAGGTCTTGCGCAAAGGCGCCGGAAGCGAATAGCAATAATACGCCAAGAACGATTTTCTTCATGTCAGCAAAGAGAGGTTTTGTAAGGCAATATACGAAATCGAAGGCTTTGTATACTTGCGAAGTTTTTTTCAGTTGGCGGGGGCGACAACTGAAAAAGCCACAGGTAGACAGATTTCGCTTGACTGATCTGTCTACCTGTGGCTTGATTATTAGGCTTAATAAATCCCTGGATCGGTATGTACGGTGACTAACCTTTGGCCAAATAAGCCAAAATGATTTTTCTGATGCCTTCCTTGTTTTGGGCAGAGCTCCAGTTTTCTTTGATCGATTGGTCGCCCAAGGCAAAAAACTGCTCGTACAATAATTTGTTGTCCACTTTGGAAGTCAATTTAATGACGTCGTTTGCCGCAAAAATAGCATCCCAGGTTTCGCGGGCATCTTTCCAAAAGTTTTGTTGCTGTTTCCACCAGGTTTGGGCATAGCCAAAAGATTTAGGGTCGGTTTTGATGAATTCTTCCATGCCTTTTTCCATGGCTAGCAATTTATCGCCGCTTTCGGTACGCAGTATTTTTTTGTTGTCTTGCTCAAACATCCAGCCTTTTGGAGTAAGGTAAAGCATGTTGCCACGGTTCAGCACATTGTAGTCGCTGCGCTCGGTATACTCGCGACGAGGTAGTGGCGAGTCGGAATTGCTTTGCCATTGGTGCCTGCCGTCAACATGCACCCAGGTGCCGATGGCTTGGTAACGTGGACTATCATCTACCTGATAAACTTTTTGGGTCCATTTGCCTTTGATGTCGTTGGCCGATAAGGTTACTTTTTTCCAGGTGTCGTTTTTGTCATATACCAAAATTTGTGGGTCTTCATAAGTCCAGTCTTCTCTCCAGTGTTTGATAATCATGCTGTCGCCTCTCATGACCAACAGGTGCTGTATAACGATTTTTTTGGGCGAGTCTTCTAAAATTACGGCCCATTCTTTGGCTGATGAACGGTGTCTTTCGTGAAACTTGTAGTCGTCGTCTGGCGAAAAAGTTTCTGCGTAGTTAAACGTTACCTTATAAAAACCTGCCAATGATTTGATGGCTTCGCGGTCTTGATCCATTTTTGATTGCGCCACTGCTCCTAAAACAGGAAGGACCAGTGCAAATAAGAGTTGTAGTTTTTTCATTGTAATGATTGTTTTTTGTGCTATTGTTTTTGCTCCGTTAAATCGCAACGGGCTTTGTTGATTTTTTTCTTCTTTTTTTTCTTTTTGCCCAACCAGATGATGAAGCCCGTAATGGGTAGGGTGGCGGCTACCAGGCTGGCAAAAAACGCCATGATTTTCCCGGTTAGACCCAAAACGGCGCCCACATGGATGTCGTAGTTCATGCCGATGAGCTTTTCGCCGGTATTTTGCTCGGAGTGATTGCGCCGGTTAATGAATTTGCCCGTGTATTGGTCAAATTGCAGCACATCGAAATCGTAATAGGTTTCTAAGCCCCTGTAGCCATAGGCCGAAATGGTTCCCGATTTGTCGGTCGGAGGGTTCATGCCAATGCGGTCAACACCTTTCAGCATTTGACGAGCCTGTTCAAAAGAGATATCCAAGGGGTGTGAAACCTTGGCCCCCGTGCTGTCTGATTTGAAGGTTTTAACGATTGGTGGCGTAGTGCTTTGCGAAGCCACCGCATATACTGTTGCCTGAAACCATTGGAAGGCCCATACCAGGCCGGTTAAGGCTAATATGAGGCAAACAAGTAGCGCATAAAAGCCTGGTACGTTATGCAGGTCGTAATTGAGACGTTTAAACTTGGCTTTCCATTTAACCTTGAAGCTTTTATCGAAATTGGATTTTTTAAGGTTTTTGGGCCACCAATGGATCATGCCGGTAATGAGTAGGATCACGAAGATAAAAGTGCTCCAGCCTACCAGCTGTTGCCCGATGGGGTGATTGATCAGCAAACTCCAATGGATGAATTTGACCACGTTAAAAAAATCGTATTTGTAGTCTTTAACCAGGTTTACTTTCCCGGTATAGGGATTAACGTAAACTACTTTGTAATAATCAATCGCATCGAAATAGAAAAAGGCATTAGGATTGCCGGCTTTGTAGCTGCCGAAAATCCAGGCCCGTTCTGGCGACTGGTAAGTTTCTACAAAGCCTACTTTAATGCCATTGCCCAAAGCCTTTTCGGCTTCTTTTTGCAACTGACTTAAGGGCAATGGCTGTGCTTTTGCCGGTGGGTTAACAAATATTTCGTCGTGATGGATCCACGCTGTTATTTCAACCTGAAAGGCAAAGATGCAGCCCGTGGTGGCCACGATAAACACAATAAGGCCCGAAAACAGCCCCAGCCAAAGGTGGAGCCAATCGCTTATACGCCTAAAGCGCGATTTTTTTGTTTGATTGGATGTGGGCTTTGTGGTGCTCATTTTTTAAAGAAGAACCAATCGACCGCTTAAGGCCAATTGGCTGCAAGATTAATTGTTGCTAAGGGTTATTGTGCCTGTACGAAATAGGTTGCCACATGCCAAACCTTGTCGTATTTTTTCCCGTCGAGTTCTCCAGGCGTGGCATCTTCCTTAAAGGCTTCTAAAAAGTAATTGCCTTTTTGTGCTGGTTTAAAATCAAACTTGCCGTTGGCATCAGTTACAGGTTCTTGTTTTTTTCTTTCGGTATCAACAACCGCTAGCTTCTGTGCGGCAAAGGGTGCTTTGTTGTACAGCACTTGATGGGGCACCGAAGTACCGGCTTTAACAACAGCTTCTGATGGGCGAATGGTAAACAAAGTGTTTGCCGGATAGGCCGTGTTGATTTTTGGTGCATTTCCCACGGCAACATGTGCAAAAGCATAGTACGCTATTTTGGCGTGTTCGTAAATGGTTTTTACTTCGTGCACAACCGATAAGGTGTAAGTGCCGTCTTGGTCTGGCGTAAAACTCGCTTTGAAGCAATGCACATCGGCCACCGTCTTTAAAATTCTGGCGGTGCCATTTGGAGCGGTTAGCAGCAGGCTGAAGTCTTTGAGGTTGCTGAACCATTTGGCCGTCGAATCGGGTTGGTTTTCTTCATATTCGCCAAAGAATATTCTCACTTCCTGAGCCTGTCCCTTTTTGCCGGTTGAAGCGGTTTCTATCCATAGGGCATGGGCAAAGGCGCCACTAATGCTCAAGGCGAGTAGTACCACTACCAAAACTGTTTTTTTCATCGTCATTTAGTTTAAAATTTATAGGCTATGCTTAATCTGTAGTTTCTTGGGGCTTCGGCTTGCCAGTAATACGCATTTAACCAAGCGTAGTAGGAACCCGAGTACAGGTAACGATTTAAGAGGTTAAATGCGTTGGCCGTAATCCTGATTTTATCCCTGCCATAGTAAACACCGCCATCTAGCTTAAAGTAGTTTGGTAGTTTTTGCAACCCAACGCTCCAGGTATCTGTAGCCCGATCGGCCATATAGGTAAAGCCGGCCGATACGCCAGCACCTTTTAATGCGCCGTTTTGTATAGCGTAGCTCAGCCAGCCGTTGGCTACATGCTTGGCAAAGCCCGGAACAACGTCGCCAACGGTAAAGCCCGTTACTCCTGGGGTTACCTTGGTTACTTTGCTGTCGGTATAAGCGTAGTTGGCAATGAGTTTAAGGCCGGGAAGGATTTCGCCCCTAAGGTCGAATTCAACGCCCTGTGCTCTTTTTTCGCCGAATGCGATGCTATAGGTTTCTTTAGAGCCATCTGGGCGGGTTCCATTTGATGGATCGGCAGTAAGTTCGTTTTGTTTCAAGATTCTATACACCGATAATGTGGTATTCCATTGGCCATCAAACCAGTCTTTTTTGAGGCCAAATTCGGTATTGGTGCCGGTAATCGGATCAGGTGTGGCGCCACTGCGCAAAATGCCGCTTTGAGGCGTGAAGGCTTGGTCGTAAACACCGTAAACTGCCGTGTTTTTATCGATAGAAACACTCAGGCCTAGGCGAGGAGTAATTTTATCGGCTTTGTCGGCCGCGGCGCCCCACGATGATTGGCTGACATAGGTATAGCGGCCAGCCAGGGTGAGGCGTACCCTATTTTTAAAAAAGCCCATTTCTTCTTGAACATAGCCGCTCAGGTACTTTTGATCCATTAAGCCACCAATGGCAACGGCTCTTTCCTTTACGCTTTTGGTACGGTCAAAATTGGGATAGCCGTTTGCAGGATAGCCATAGTTTGGATGATAGATGTTAAATGGCGCTGTAGGTAAATCCAAATCGTGCGATTGACCCCAGTCGGCAAAGTATTCTTTTTTGCCGCCATCAAAGCCAGCTAAAATGCGGTGGGTTATGCCTCCGGTTTTAGCTTCGCCGTTGATGAATAATTGGCCCAGTTTCATGGTGCTTTCGGCATCCCAAATGGCTACATTTCTAATCACATCGCCATTCTTGCTTACAGCCGATGGCCATGAGCTGGTGCCGGTTTGCAGGTACCTGAAATAGGCCGCCTGTGCCGTAATTTTCCACTTGTCGCCAAGATTTTGGGTGAGGTTCAAGAACAAACTATGGTCTTTGATGCGGGTTGGATCAACGCCAGGCTGGGTCATGGTAAATTTAGGGCCAACTTTGGCGTATTGATTGGTACCAAACACGTAGTAAGAGCCTACCTCGGTCATTTTTGCGTTTTGCAAGGTGTATTCGGCGGTAAATTTGGTGCTATTGGTAATTTGATAGCTCAACGAAGGCGCAAAGCTATAACGGTCGTTTTGTTCAAAAGGCCTGAAGCTGCCTTTGTGCTGTACGGCGGTGTTCAGCCTAAACAATAATTTGCCATCGGCTGTTATTTTGCGGTCAAGATCAACGGTTGTTCTGTACAGATCGTAGCTGCCTGCGGTAAAAGAAACTTCGCCCGTGTTGGTGCCCATTGGCTTTTTGGTTACTACATTGTATAGGCCGCTCGGATCGCCATTGCCCAACATAAAGCCTGCCGGACCTTTTACAAATTCGATGTGATCAACAAAGCTCATGTCTTCGGTTAGTGGCCCCCAAAAAGAGGCTACTACATTAAAGCCGTTGCGCATAGCCTGGATTTGTGAGCCACGCATGGTAATGTTGGTGTATAAATCGCCCCAGTGCTCTAATTTTACGGCACCGCTTACGTTGCGGATCAAACCATCGCTCATGCTGATTACCTGTTGATCGGCCAAGGCCTCACCACTTACAATCTGGATGTTTTGTGGCGCTTCCAATACAGGTTCGTTAAGCCTTAGGGAAGATGATGGCGTACCGATTTTATAGTTGTTTTTGCGGGCCTGGATGGAAACTTCTTTCAGAATTTGGCTGTTTTCGGTCAGCACGAAATCCAATGTTGCTGTTTCTCCAGCGGCAAGCGTTATCATTTTTTCTTGGGTATTGATGCCAACGGCACTCACCTTTAAAGTATAACTTCCGGCCTTGATTTTGGTAAAGGTGTATTCGCCGTTTTCGTTGGTAGCAGTGCTTTGGTTTTTGTTTTTGAGGCCTATGCTTACAAAAGCGGCGGGCTGGCCGTCGGCCGTGGTAATTTTTCCTCTAAGGCTACTAAATTGTTGTGCAAAAACAATGGAATGGGTTAACACCATCACTGTTGTTAGTATAATGAGTCTAATTCTATTCATTTTATGGAGTACTTTTTAATTATTTAAAATTTGAAGGCTGGGCTAGTTGCTAAGTCAATGGTAATACCGGTTGCAGACGAACCGCCGACAGTTGTGGTTTTTTCCGCAGGCCTCCATTTAAAGGAGAAGGGTTTGAAAAAGGAGCGTAGCTAAAATGTAATCGTATCTTCATGTCAATTGTTTTTATTTGGATTAATTCTAAACAACTGCAAAGTAACGTGATGAAACAATATCATCCAAATTATTTTGAATAATTCTAAATAAGGGTGTCGACAGGGTGCCTTACTTAAAAAGCTACGCCCGTCAAACATAAAGCTTGCATTGGCTGTTAGGATTCAATAAATCAGGTACATGAATATTAGATCAAACGAACCTTACTGGCTGGTTAAGAATGGCATTTTGCATGCCTATCCATCTTTAAGAACCAACCAAACCTGTGATGTGCTCATTGTTGGCGGCGGCATTACAGGCGCATTAATGGCCCACGCGTGTATCAAAAACGGTTTAGATACCTTACTGATTGATAAGCGCGAAATTGCCAATGGCAGCACTTCGGCCACTACCTCCATGCTGCAGTACGAAATTGATGTACCGCTTTACCAGCTCATCAAAAAAATTGGCCAGGAAGGGGCCGTTGCCAGCTATAAAGCCTGCCGGGATTCGATAGATCAATTAGCCGAAATTGTGCAGGAAATACAGTCGGCCTGTGGTTTCGAAGCCAAAGAATCGCTTTACTTTGCCCATAGCAAAAAGGATGCGAAGTGGTTGCGTACCGAGTTCGAAACGCGTCAGGCCAGTGGTTTTGAGGTTGATTGGCTAACGGGTGAAACGATTAAACAACGTTATGGCTTGCTAGCTGATGGAGGCATTTTATCGGCTGATGGGGCAAGCGTGGATGCTTTTTGCCTCGCCCATGATTTGTTGCACCACAACGTCCAAAAAGGCCTGCAGGTTTATGATAAAACCGAATTGAAAAAAGCAAAATACGAAAGCGATCATGTGCTGGCCCACATGCATACAGGTGCAAGCGTAAGGGCAAAACATCTCATTTATTGTACAGGGTATGAAACCCAACAGCTGTTGCCTAATACCATTGTAAAGCTTAAAAGCACTTATGCCATGGTCAGCGAGCGAATGGAGCACTTGAGCGATGCCTTAGCCAATACCTTGTTTTGGAATACCGATACGCCCTACCTCTATATGCGGAGCACTGCCGATGGAAGATTGTTGTTGGGGGGCGAAGACGAAAATTTTAAGAATGCGCTGAAACGCGACGCGCTTCTAGACCTCAAGCAGCAAAAGCTGCTCAAAACATTTCAGAAACTGATGCCAGACGTCAATTTTATCACAGATTTTAGCTGGTGCGGCACCTTTGGAGAAACCAAGGATGGATTACCTTATATCGGCACCCATCCCAAGTTTCGGCATAGTTATTTTTGTTTGGGCTTTGGGGGCAACGGTATTACTTTTTCGGTAATTGGTGCGCAGCTCCTTGTGCAACTGATCAAAGGGGAAACCAATCCCTTAGCCCATTATTTCAGATTTGGCCGCTAGCTATTGGTGTACAATTACCTGGCCGCTAAAGGCATTTTCTTCGCTGTTGGCTGGTGTAACGAGGCCTCTTGCCAAAATGGTGTAATAGCTGTTGGCGCCTACCGAAATATCGCTTAGGGTAGCCCTAACCACACCATTGGCATCCTTGATTTCGAAGGTGTATTTTCCGGCGGCCAGTTGGGTAAAGCCGCTGGCGGTTTTATAGGCCTTGCCGGTAAACAACGAATTGCCATCTTTAATTTTGAGATCCATTGCAGGTGCATCGGGCGAAACGTTTACAAACCTGATGAAAGCATTGGTTGTAGAAGTTGTCGATACGTCGTCGGTTACGACAAGGGCATCAAAATTAGCAGGTCTGTTGATCACATAAAAAGTAGTATAGGTTTGTGGGGCAATAGAAACGCCTTTAGTAAGCAAGCTTTCTGCACGTCCGGCTATCATGATTTTTACGCCATGATTTCCCGAAACATAAGTGCCGTATTTGAGCTGGCCTCCAAAAGGAAGTGCGCCGTTGTTTATTTTAACGTCGTCTACGTACACATCATAGGTAGCTGAAGTTGGAGAGGTATTTACAATGCTTAATGCTCCGGTGCTTGGAAGCTCGGTGCTGCTGCCTTTGCAACCAGCCAAAGCTACCATGACCACTAAAACAAAAAGAAGACAAGCTTTAACAACATGAAGCCTGGCTAAGCGATTAGGAGTATAATTTTTAGTCATAATAAGTAAATATAGAAGTTAAAAAGCTGTTTTTGAAATATTAATACGCTTCAAAAGCATCCTAATGCAAATATTGGCTTTATCTCTTGGAAAACCATGTTAAACTTTGTTAAATTCTGGCTGAGCGTATAAAGTAGATAGAAAATAAGGAATGGGAAATAAAGTGTTATGAGCCTATTCCCCATTTGCTATTCCCTAATTTCCTGCACTAGGAAAAAATAGAAAAAATGTAAAAAAATCAGATTCTTATTGCACAACTCGATTTTTATTTAAACCTTTGCGCCTCAAGTAATTTACAACGGGTTAGCAAACCATAAAAATGAGCAAAAACATCATACATAAACTCTCTATCTTAGAAGCAAAGAATATTGCTGCCGAGAGTCTGTTTATTGAGCGCTTGCGACCCGTATTCTTCGTTACTACCAATCGGCAAAACTTCACGCCGCGTATTTAGTACTCCGTACCCTAGATACATTCAGAGGAATTGATCCTCTCTAAAAACCCAATTAACAAGAAGACCTTATTTTTTTCGTTAGAGAATTAATGAATATAAACGATTTTATAGTGCAAGTTGCACTTCCTGAACATCGTGTTTTCGCTGAAGAAATCTGCACCGAGATGGCAGAATCTGCAAAAGCAAGAGGTACAGGTATCGCTAAGCGTTCGCCAGCCTATGTGGCAGGCAAGATGGAAGAAGGAAAAGCCGTAATCGCCTTTCACAAAGATGGACGCTGGGCCGGCTTTTGTTATATCGAAACCTGGAGCCATGGGCAGTTTGTGGCCAATTCCGGCCTAATTGTTAGTCCGGAGTTTAGAAAAGCAGGCTTGGCACACGCCATTAAAGAATCCATTTTCAAGCTTTCGAGAACGCTTTATCCCAAAGCTAAAATATTTGGCCTGACTACCGGATTGGCGGTAATGAAAATCAATTCAGACTTGGGCTACGAACCCGTAACTTATTCGGAGCTTACCCAAGACGAAGATTTTTGGAAAGGCTGCCAGAGCTGTGTCAACTTCGAAATCCTGAAAATGAAAGAGCGCAAAAACTGCATGTGTACCGCCATGCTGTACGATCCGGCCGAAAAAAAGCACGAAGCCGCCAAGATCTTTGCCGAAGAACTGCAGAAAAAACCGGGCCTGTACGAGCGCTTCATGCGCATTAAGCAACGCCTGGTGGTCAAACCAAAATCGGGACTGAAATCGGTCTTACTCTTGTTTACCCTTTTATTTAAATAGCATAGCACCCATGAACCATGATGATTTGCCAAGCCCAAAGGGAGCAATCAACAAATCATGATGACTTCATCACCATTGAAAACCAATTAAAAAAGATGAAAAAGAAAGTTGTTTTAGCTTTTAGCGGAGGTTTAGATACCTCGTTCTGTTGCATCCACCTGGCCCAAGACCGTGGTTTGGAAGTACACTCGGTCATTGTCAATACCGGTGGTTTTTCTGACGAAGAATTACAGGAAATCGAAAAACGGGCCTATGCTTTAGGTGTGGCTTCGCATGCTACGGTCGATGAAACCGCCAACTATTACAACTCTTGCATCAAATACCTGATTTATGGCAACGTGCTTAAAAACGCTACTTATCCGCTTTCGGTAAGTGCCGAGCGCGTGAGCCAAGCTACCGCCATTGCCAATTATGTAAAGAAAATCGGTGCCGATTATGTGGCCCACGGAAGTACTGGTGCCGGCAACGACCAGGTGCGTTTCGATATGATCTTTAACATCCTGATTCCGAATGTAGAAATCATTACGCCGATCAGGGACCTGAAACTATCGCGCGAGGCAGAAATCGAATACCTGCGCGAACATGGTGTTGAATACAGTGCCGAGAAAGCCACTTACTCGATCAACAAAGGCTTGTGGGGTACTTCGGTAGGAGGCAAGGAAACCTTAACTTCTCACGATACCTTGCCAGAAAGCGCCTGGCCAACACAGGTTTCCGAAACCGAGGCCCGCAGGGTAGAACTGACTTTTGAGCAAGGCGAATTGGTTGCTATTGATGGCGAAAAAATGGAGCCGGTAAGGGCCATCCAAAAACTGCAGGCCATTGCGCAGCCTTTTGGCATTGGCAGAGACATTCACGTAGGCGATACCATTATCGGTATTAAGGGGCGTGTGGGTTTTGAGGCCGCTGCGCCGATTGTCATCATCAAGGCGCACCATACCTTAGAGAAACACACCCTGACCAAATGGCAGCTGAGCTGGAAAGAACAATTGTCGTCGTTTTATGGCAACTGGCTCCATGAAGGCCAATTCCACGATCCGATTATGCGGAATATCGAAGCTTTTTTAACCGATACCCAAAAAATGGTGAGTGGCAAAGTATTTGTAGAATTGTTGCCTTACCGTTTTCAGGTCATCGGCATTGAATCGGCGCACGATCTGATGAGCAACAAGTTTGGCAGCTACGGCGAAATGAACAATGCCTGGACCGGCGACGACGTAAAAGGCTTCTCTAAAATATTTGGCAACCAGGTGATGATCTGGCATAAAGTAAACGAAGAGGCATAAGGCTAAAGAATAAGGCTGAAGATTAAATCACTCAGCCTTCACCCTATACCTTCCGCCTTCAACCTTAAAAAGATGAACGAAATCCTTTCCAAAGAAAATTGTTTAAGCCACTACAAATGGGGCAATAACTGCGATGGATGGAACTTTGTTGTCGGCGATGATGCGGTCATTAAACAAGAATTGATGCCTGCCCAAACTGCCGAAAAACTGCATTTCCACATCCGTGCTACGCAATTTTTCTTTATCTTGAAAGGACAGGCCACTTTTTTGGTCGATGGTGAAACCCATGTTGTCAATGCGCAAGAAGGCCTACAGATCAAAGCCGGACAGCCGCATCAAATCATAAATGCCACTATGCAGGATTTGGAGTTTGTGCTGTTCTCTTATCCATCAACCCAAAACGACAGAACCGATTGTGAGTAAGATTGAAATCAAACAAATAGACAAAACAGAAGCCAACCTCGTAGTTGGACTGTTTAATCAATACCGAATATTCTACAAGCAATTTTCGGATATCGGGATGGCGCAGGCCTTTATCAACGAGCGTTTGCAAAACAACGAATCGATCATTTTTGTAGCCCTGGATGCCGAAGCGCAAAAACCGGTGGGCTTTACGCAGCTTTACCCTAAATACTCATCGGTAAGGCTGGTGCAAAACTGGATCTTAAACGATTTGTATGTAGACGAAGCCTACCGCAAACAAGGCATTGGCGAAAAGCTGATCAAAACTGCGATGGATTTTGCCAAGACCAGGGGTTCGAAGTTTGTACAACTGGAAACAGCGGTCGACAATTATACCGCACAAAGTTTGTACGAAGCCATTGGATTTAAAAAACAAGAACCAGAGACAGATTTTCTGCTCTACAGAATAGCTATAAACCCATAAAGATGAACAAGATCAAAGCAGGCATAATTGGTGGTGCAGGTTACACAGGTGGCGAATTGCTGCGTATTTTGGTGAACCATCCACAGGTAGAAATTGCTTTTGTAAACAGCAGCAGCAATGCAGGTAACCTGATTTCGGATGTACATACCGATTTGTTGGGCGATACCGATTTGAGGTTTACCAACGAAATTTCGCAAAACATCGACGTGTTGTTTTTATGCGTAGGCCATGGCGATGCCAGAAAGTTCTTAGAAACCAATTCGATTAACGAGCATGTAAAAATCATCGATCTTTCGCAAGACTTCAGGTTAACCCGTAACTCACAAATCGCAACTCGCAACTTCATTTACGGTTTGCCGGAATTAAACCGCGAGGCCATCAAAACGGCCAATAATATAGCCAATCCAGGTTGTTTTGCCACATGCATCCAATTGGGCTTGTTGCCTTTGGCGGCCAAGGGCTTGCTCAACGGCGAAGTGCATATCAACGCCACTACGGGTTCAACCGGTGCCGGACAAAGCTTATCAACTACGTCGCATTTCAGCTGGAGAAATAATAACCTTTCGGTTTACAAGGCTTTTGAACACCAGCACCTGAACGAAATTGGCGAAAGCCTGGTGCAGCTACAGCCGTCGTTTGCGGAAGCCATTAACTTTATTCCGCAGCGTGGCGATTTTACCAGAGGCATTTTAGCCGCGATTTACATTGATAGCGATCTGACTTTGGAGGAGGCGCAACAGCTTTATGAAGACTACTACAGCTCGCAGCCGTTTACGCATGTCAGCAAAAAGAACATCGACCTGAAGCAAGTGGTGAATACCAACAAAGCCTTGGTGCATGTAGAGAAGCACGGCAATAAACTATTCGTTATCAGCATTATTGATAATTTGCTGAAAGGCGCCAGTGGCCAAGCCGTACAAAATATGAATTTGATGTTTGGACTGGAGGAAGCTCTCGGGTTGAAATTAAAAGCAATAGGATTTTAATTGAAAGTGAAAAGTCTAAAGTGAAAAGTTGAGATGCAGAATTATAAAGATTTATTGGTTTGGGCAAAAGCACACGAGCTTACCCTTAAGCTATATAAAACTTTAGCAACTTATCCGAAAGAAGAAACTTACAGCCTGGTAAGCCAATTAAAACGAGCTTCAATATCAATAGCAACAAATATAGCAGAAGGGACTGGCAGGTTTTCTCAGAAGGATTTGGCTCATTTTTTACAGATGGCTTTAGGATCATGTCACGAAGTAGAATACCTGCTGTTGTTATCCAAAGACCTTGATTTTATTAATAAAGACATATATTCAACACTAGAAAAGGAAATTAACGAGATAAAAGCAATGCTCATTTCATTAATTAAGAAAGTTAGACTTTAAACTTTCAACCTTAAACTTTCAACCTTAAAAAAATGAACTTATTCGACGTATACCCACTTAACGATATAGAAATTGCAAAAGCGCAAGGCAGCCATGTTTGGGATGCCAATGGGCAACAATATTTGGATTTGTATGGCGGCCATGCCGTTATTTCCATCGGCCATACCCACCCGCATTATGTTGGTCGCCTGACCGATCAATTGGGCAAGGTTGGTTTTTATTCCAACTCCGTAAAAATTCCTTTGCAGGTACAGCTGGCTGAGAAATTGGGCCAGGTGTCGGGTAAGCCAGCCTATCAGTTGTTTTTATGCAACTCTGGTGCCGAAGCCAACGAAAATGCTTTAAAACTGGCTTCGTTTTACAACGGACGTAAGAAAGTAATCGCTTTCAAAGGCGCTTTCCACGGACGCACCTCGCTGGCCGTAGCCGTTACCGACAACCCCAAAATAGTAGCGCCGGTAAACGAAAACCCTCATGTGATTTTCTTGCCGCATAATAACGAAGTGGCCTTAGAAGAAACCTTCAAGGCACAAGGCAATGAAATTGCAGCGGTAATTATCGAAGGCATCCAGGGTGTGGGTGGCATTAAAGAAGCCTCTAAAAGCTTTTTGCAAAAAATCCGCTCGCTTTGCGACGAATACAACGCTGTTTATATTGCCGATAGCGTTCAATGTGGCTACGGCCGTACAGGTTTGTTCTATTCGCACGATTATGCAGGCGTAGAAGCTGATGTATACACCATGGCCAAGGGCATGGGCAATGGGTTTCCGGTAGCAGGAATTTCGATTGCGCCAAAATTTAAGCCTTGGCATGGCGAGCTGGGCACTACTTTTGGCGGTAACCATTTGGCTTGTGCGGCAGCCTTGGCCGTGCTCGAAATTATGGACCAAGATCAGCTCATGAAAAATGCCGAAGAAGTAGGCAATTACCTGATTGCCGAACTCAGAAAATTTGAGCAGGTAAAAGAAGTGCGCGGCCGTGGACTGATGATTGGCATCGAACTGCCAGAAGAGCTGGCACATGTGAAGAAGGATTTGCTGTTTAAGCATTTCATCTTTACCGGCGAAGCCAAGCCCAACGTGATCCGCTTGTTGCCGGCCTTGAACTTAACCAAAGCCCAGGCAGATGAATTTTTGACCGCATTTGGTAAACTAGTAAAATAGATTTTTTGAAATTTTGAAGAGGCAGTGTAGGGGAAGCCTTTAGGCCTACACCTCAGACCCATTAACCGTATTAACATGAAACTTTTTTCATCTGTACACGATGTCCCCGACATTAAACAGTTTGTAAACGATGCCTTGGCATTAAAAGCCAACCCTTATGCACACCAGTCGCTGGGCAAGAACAAGACTTTAGGTCTGGTTTTCATGAATCCAAGCCTGCGTACCCGTTTAAGCACGCAAAAAGCGGCCTTAAACCTGGGCATGAATGTGATGGTAATGAACATGGACAAAGAAGGCTGGGCTTTAGAAACGCAAGACGGCGTAGTAATGAACGGCACTACCGTAGAACACATTCGCGAAGCCGCTGCCGTAATGGGCATGTATTGCGATATCCTTGGCTTACGTTCTTTCCCTAAGCTGCACAACCGTGAGGAGGATTACAGCGAAGACTTTTTCAATAAATTTGTAAAGTACTGCGCCGTACCCGTGGTCAGCTTGGAAAGCGCTACGCGCCATCCCCTGCAAAGTTTTGCCGATTTGATTACCATCCATGAAACTTGGGCCAACAAAGGCACCAAACCAAAAGTGGTGCTGGCCTGGGCGCCCCACGTAAAAGCTTTGCCACAAGCCGTACCCAACTCGTTTGCCGAGTGGATGTGCAAGGCGCAGCAAGATGGCATGATCGATTTTACCATTGCACAGCCAGAAGGTTATGAGCTGGCCGCCGACTTTACGCCGGGTGCAAAAATCGAATACGATTTGGAAGAAGCGCTAGCTGGTGCAGACTATGTGTATGTCAAAAACTGGAGCAGCTACAAAGAATACGGAAAAGTGTTAACTTACCCCGACGGTTGGATGATGAACAACGAAAAGCTCCAAATCACCAATCATGCCAAGGTCATGCACTGCCTGCCGGTTCGTAGAGATTTGGAACTATCGTCCGAAATTTTGGATGGGCCAAATTCGTTAGTTATTCATGAAGCCGGAAATAGGCTTTGGGCCGCACAAACGGTACTTAAGGCTATGTTAGAGAAACTGTAACCGTCATCCCGAGCTTGCGTGCTTCGGGAGCCGTAAAAAATAAGCATATGAAAACCCAACTCACCGTCATCAAAATTGGAGGAAACGTAATCGACAACTCCGAAAATCTACATCAGTTTCTGTTAGATTTTACGGCATTGCCCGGTGCAAAGATTTTGGTACATGGTGGGGGTAAAATTGCAACCGAACTCGGCCATTCTTTAGGCATTGAAGCCCAAATGGTTGATGGCCGCCGTATAACCGACATCGAAACCCTGCGGATCGTGACGATGGTTTATGCCGGGCTGATCAATAAAAACATGGTGGCGCAGCTACAGGCCAAAAACTGCAATGCCATTGGCTTAAGCGGTGCCGATGGCAACGTAATCAAAGCCACCAAACGTCCGGTTAAAACCCTAACCCATGGCGCGCCTCCTGGCCCGCAGGCAGGCGCTGTAATCGATTATGGCTATGTGGGCGACCTCCATGAGCATTCTGTGTCGTCGGCTACTTTAGACAACCTGATTAAGGCCGGCATGGTGCCGGTATTGTGCGCCATTACCCACGATGGACATTCGCAACTGCTCAATACCAATGCCGATACCATTGCTTCGGCTATAGCCGTGGCCATGTGTGGTTTGTACGAAACCCAATTGGTGTATTGCTTCGAGAAAAAAGGCGTGCTGAAAGACATCCACAACGAGGCCTCCGTGGTAAGAGAAATCAAGGCCGAAGCATTTGCTGGCCTCAAAGCCGATGGCACCGTAGCCGGAGGCATGATCCCCAAACTGGAAAATGCATTCGATGCCATCAAAAAAGGCGTGGGTGCAGTTTTCATTGGCAAAGCCGACGAGCTCCCCGAGTTGGCAACGGGCCTTTTCGGCACCAAAATGTTGCCATAAATTACAGAACTTGTTGCCAAGGGCTTTGGAGATGTTTAAAAATAGCTCCAATAACTTCGCACATCCTGTTTTGCAGCATACCGCTGTAACAACATAATTTAAAATTTACTCCAAAACATACTTAATCAAAATGACATGAAACGAATAGCCATTATCGGAAGTGGAAACATTGGTTTGTCGCTGGCCAAAGGCTTGGTCAAAGCAAACTTTTTACAAGCAGGAAACATCACCCTAACCCGACGCAATTTAGCGCCGTTGCAGCCCTATCGGGAAGCAGGGTTTCAAACCAGCAGCAATAACAACGAAGCGGTTAAAACTGCAGGCATTGTAATCTTGGCTGTGCTGCCCCAACAGTTGAATGCAGTTTTGGATGAAATTAAACCCACAATCGATCCGGCTAAACATTTGGTTATTTCTGTAATTTCGGGGGTGAGCTGTGCGGCCATCAAAGAAAAGCTCGGTGCCGAGGTGCAAGTGGTCAGGTCTATGCCAAATACCGCTATCGCCATTGGCCAATCCATGACCTGCATAGCTAGCGATAATGCTTCGGCCAATAACCTGGCGGAAGTGACGCAGATGTTCGAAACAGTGGGTTCGGTGGTGAAGATCAACGAAGATTTAATGACTTCGGCCACAGCTTTGTGTGCCTGCGGTATCGCCTTCTTTTTGCGGGCCATCCGGGCGGCATCCCAGGGTGGCGTAGAGATTGGCTTCCATGCCGACGAAGCCCTGAAAATGGCTGTTCAAACCGCCAAAGGGGCTGCCGATTTGCTTTTATTGCACAAAACCCACCCAGAATCAGAAATAGATAAAGTAACTTCGCCCAAAGGTTGTACCATTGCCGGCCTCAACGAAATGGAGCATAACGGCTTCAGTTCGTCGTTGATCAAAGGCATTAAACTCTCGGCCCTCAAAGCGGGAAATTTGTACACAAAAGAAGGGTAAAATTTTGATAATCACTAGTTCGTGCTGTCAAATCTTGATGCGCGATACTAGCTACTCGATACGATATGATTGAAAAAATACAACAAGAAAGCCTGGATTTATTACGGCAACTGATCCGTATCCAGTCTTTCAGCAAGGAAGAAGACCAAACCGCCGATTTGATTGCGCAGTTTTTGGAAGACAAAGGCGTTAAAATCTACAGAAAGCTCAACAATGTTTGGGCTTATAACCAGCATTTCGATCCGGCCAAGCCCACTTTGCTGCTCAATTCGCATCATGATACCGTAAAGCCTAATTCGGGCTATACCCGCGACCCTTACGATGCCGCCATCGAAGGCGATAAACTTTTTGGCCTGGGCAGCAACGATGCCGGTGGCTGTTTGGTTTCGCTCATCGGTACTTTTCTTTATTTCTATCCGCAAAGCGATTTGAAATACAACATCTGCTTGGCGGCCACAGCCGAAGAAGAAATTTCGGGCAACAATGGCTTGGAACTGGTACTGCCAGATTTGGGCAAGCTTGAATTTGGTATTGTTGGCGAACCTACCGAAATGAATTTAGCTATTGCCGAACGTGGCTTGCTGGTGCTCGATTGCGTATCGCACGGGAAAGCCGGCCATGCCGCGCGCGAAGAAGGCGAGAATGCCATTTATAAAGCACTAAAGGATATCGAATGGTTCAGGAATTATCAGTTTCCCAAAGTTTCGGAAGTATTTGGCCCGTTAAAAATGACCGTAACCATTATCAATGCCGGCTCGCAGCACAACGTCGTGCCTGCTACCTGTAATTTTACGGTTGATGTACGTGTAACCGATGCCTATACCAACGAAGAAGTATTGGAAATTATCCGCGCCAATGTTGGGTGCGATGTAACGCCACGCTCCATTCGCTTGAAGCCATCGTCTATTGATAAAGACCACCCTGTAGTAAAAGCAGGCGTGGCTTTGGGGCGCACCACTTATGGCTCGCCGACTACCTCAGACCAGGCTTTGCTTGATATTCCATCAGTTAAGGTAGGCCCAGGTTTCTCGGGTCGGTCGCACATGGCTGACGAGTTTATCTACGTCCGCGAAATTGCCGAAGGCGTTGCAGGCTACATCAACATGCTGAAGCCGGTAGTTCTCTAGCAACACATCTGTCTCCTTTTGGAGGGGGTAGGGGGAGGAAAAATAACAAACGCCAACAAGAGCTATAATCTAACTCGAGAAAGATACCGGATCAAGTCGGACATAAGCATTTGTTGGTGAAGAATGAGAACATTTAAACTAAACCGGATTGCAAATCCGGAGCTAATTAGATCGGGATGGCATATCCCGACCAACAATACGCACTGCTGTGGTTGACGTTCTTCACCAACGATTTAAATAGAGTGGTAAGAAACCAACAATAAACACAAAGCCCCGGAAATTTTCCGGGGCTTTGTGTTTACTATTAATTTTCTGGAGCTTCCTCAAAAGCGCGGGCTTCTAAATGTTTCTCCATATCCAATCGGTTTATGCCTTTGCTCCACCATTCTGGCGCAGGCTTACCCTTCAGCATGTAATCGAAATATTCCAGCATACGTACCGCATAATCCTTACGGTTAGGCAGTTTGGCAATGCCATGGTTTTCGCCTCGGTAGGTAATCATAACCACAGGCTTGTTCAATCTTCTCAAGCCGTTGTAATACTCGATGCCTTGGGTAAAATCAACCGCACCATCTTTATCGTTGTGCAACAATAGCAAAGGCGTTTGTACCTTTTTAATGTGGTAAATAGGCGAGTTGCGGGTAAAGGCATCCCAGTTATCCCAGTAGCCTGGAGTTAACCTGCCTTGGCTGGCTTCAAAAATGGCCTGGTTGGTGCCACCGCTGTTCCAGTAGATTAAACTGTACATACTGATCATGTTGGTTAATGGCGCACCCGCCGCCGCGGCTTTAAAAATATTGGTTTGCGTAATCAGGAAAGAAGTTTGGTAACCGCCCCACGAGTGACCATGGATCGCTACATTTTTTCCATCAACAATACCCGTCGCAATCGCAGCCTTAACAGCTGGGACTACACAAGCCACCGCCGACATGCCCGGATCGTTCAGTTTATATTTGATATCTGGTTCTAACACTGCATAGCCATTGCTCAAGTACACAGCCTTGTTAAAGCCACCACCTGGGAAACTAGGCATGGCATAATTATTAAGGCCATCGGTTAGGCGCTCGTAGATGTAGGTAATGGTAGGGTAAGACTTTCCAGCAACATAGTTAGCCGGCAAGTATAAAGCGGCCTGTAACGAATCGCCATTGGCACTTATATAATCGATTAATTTTACGCCCGATGTCCACGCATATTTGGCTTGGTCTGGGGTATTGGTATTTACCTGTTTGGCGCCACTTAAATTACCGGCATTACTGGCAAAGGCAACAGGCGATTGTTCGAAATTACTTTTGGTGTACACAAAGGTTTTGCCGTTCTCGGCCTTGGCCAATGCACCGTACGAATTGTCGTCCATAAACAGGATTTCTATTTTGTTTTTTCCTGCCGGAAGATAGCCATAGCCCGCTTTTTTATCCTTTACATTGAATACGCTAAAATATTGGTCCTTACTCAGGTCGGTTCCTTTTTCGTCGGGATAAATGCGCATACGGCCCATTACTTCCGATTTTTTGGCTTTCCAGTTATCAGATAGCGCGACAACACTTTTGCCGTCGGCGCTGATTTTCCATAAATCGTAGTTGTCTTTGATCAGGGCATATTTCGAATCGCTCGACCAGCCCAAGCTTTGCGTAGCCGGTTTGCTGACATTATGATCGTCTAGCTCGTCGATAAACGAAGCTTTGATGTTGCCGGTTAAGTTCGCTATTTTTCCCGTCTCAAAATCGATGCTGTAAAATACACCATCGTTGTAATAGCTGGCTATTTTGCCGTTTGGCGCTACCGATAAACGGCCACCATTGTATAATTTCTCAAACAAGCGTTTTTTGGTGCCGGTTTTAAGGTCGATCAGGTAAATATCGGTATAGCTTTGGCCATCTAAATTGCCCATCAGCTCATATTTGCTGTTGTCGTAGCCAACCGCATACAACTGTTTTGGTGCCACCATCACCGAGCGCAGGTTGCTATCGGCCAGTTGGGTAAACTTTTTATCGGCCACGCGGTAAGAACTGGTATAGCTGAAGTTTTTATCACGCATTTCCTGCGTTTGCTGCGCCGATTGAAGGCGTTTATCCTGCCAGTTCCAGATGATCATGTCTGGTTTTTCGATATCCTCTTTTTTAGGCTCTGGTTTTACTTCTGGTTTGGCTTTGGCGGTGCTGTCGGCTTTGCCCTCCGGTTTTTTCTCGTCCTTCTTTTCGTCTTTTTTGTCTTCCTTTTTATCTAGGGTGTTGATGCCAAAAAACAAGGTGCTCTGATCGTCAGCCCAATAAGGCCCAGTATTGGTATTGATGCCCATGCCTTTCGGAAAAGCGCTGTCGTCAATGCCGTTGTAAACGACTTTGGCCGTTAAATCGCCGTTAATTTTATTGATGCCGATTATGCTGTATACATCGTCTTTGTATTTTTCGTTTTTGTTGGCTTTTAAAAGTGCAAATGCAGTGCCTTCTTCATTCCAGTTGATGCTTTTGTAAGTGGCTTTATCATTATCTAAAGCAGTGGTTAAACCCGTTTTCATGTCCCTGATAAAAACGCCATTGCCGTTTTGGCCATTGGCATCAACGGTGTAAGCTAGTTTATCGCCGGCTTTGTTAAAGGCATATTCGCCCACGTTGCCTAGGTTGAAGCTTTTTTTGGTGGCCAGGTTATACAGCAACACATCGGTTCCTTTGGCGTCGTCCTTACCTTTAGGTGCTGTTTCGAGCGCGGCAAACTGGATAGCAATCCACGAAGGCGAGTCGCCCGAAAAACTGAAGGTTCTTACCCTGTCAAAAGAAGTTTCCTTCTTGTCGGCCAACGAAACCAAAGTGAGTTTATCGTACAGGGGCTTATTGGTTTTACGCGCGGCCTTTACCTCGGCATCTTTGGCCGAAACCTTGAACGCGGCATATTTAGAATCCTTAGAAAAAGTAAGGCTGTTTGGGGTAGCGCCTATGGGATAAGTGTAGTGGAGCGTATCCATGGTTTTGCGGATGGTCATTTTCAGGTCGCCTTCCGTTGGCCCGCTCGACCAGGCAAACCATTGGCCATCAGCCGATAGGGTACTGCCACGGTTGTACGACCACTTGGATACATCTTTCCAAGTTAGTGCCGGTTTTTGTTGCGCAAATGCCTTTTGGGCAAAAGCGGCAACCAGCATCAATAGAACAAAGTTTAATTTCTTCATAATTAAGGTTTTGATTTTGCTAAAATAAAACTTTCGCACGAATTAATCAGGGTAGCCACGCATTTGTTTGCAATAAAGTTGCGTTTGTTGTGGCTGAAGGCTTAATTCCTTATTCTGTTGTATTTATTGTATTTTTGTATCGATTAAAAATAGTAGCAAATACCGATAACATCCATCTGCAATGAAGATCTGGCAAAAGAATATTGAAGTCAATAAAGGAATCGAAGCTTTTACCGTAGGCAAAGACCGAGAACTTGATTTACAAATGGCGGCGTTCGACGTGCTGGGCTCCTTGGCCCACGTAGAAATGCTGGCCAGCATCAATTTGCTAAGCGCCGAAGAACTGGCGCAGGTAAAAGTCGGACTAAAAGCCATTTATGCTGAAATTGAGGCAGGCGAGTTTGCCATCGAAGACAGCGTTGAAGACGTACACTCGCAGGTAGAGTGGCTGTTAACGCAACGTATTGGCGAAGCCGGCAAGAAGATACACAGCGGCCGTTCACGCAACGACCAGGTATTAGTTGATTTAAAACTGTATTTCAGGTCCTGCATCCAAGAAATGGTAGCTAATACCGAAGCCCTGTTTTCGCAACTGATAGCGTTGAGCAACGCCCATCAAGACAAGTTGTTGCCTGGTTATACCCACCTGCAAATTGCCATGCCATCGTCTTTTGGATTATGGTTTGGCGCCTATGCCGAAAGCTTGGCCGATGATATGGAACTGCTGCTGGCCGCCTATAAAATTTGCAACAAAAATCCGTTGGGTTCGGCTGCCGGTTATGGCTCATCATTCCCTTTAAATAGAACCATGACCACCGAATTGCTGGGCTTCGACAAGCTGAACTACAATGTGGTTTATGCACAGATGGGCAGGGGCAAAACCGAACGAATTTTGGCGCAGGCCATGTCGGCGGTAGCGGCAACTTTGGCCAAAATGGCTATGGATGTATGTTTGTTCATCAATCAGAATTTCAACTTCATCAGTTTTCCGGCCGAATTGACCACGGGCTCTAGCATTATGCCCCACAAGAAAAACCCCGATGTTTTTGAGCTGATCCGTTCGCGTTGCAACAAAATCCAGGCTTTGCCAAACGAAATTGCCCTAATGATTACCAATTTGCCATCGGGCTACCACCGCGACCTGCAGTTGCTTAAAGAAAACCTTTTTCCGGCGATTGTGTCGCTTAACGAATGCCTGGAAATGACCACGTTCATGTTGCAAAACATCACGATAAAAGACGACATTCTGAACGATAAAAAATACGATTACCTGTTTAGCGTCGATGTGGTGAACGATTTGGCCTTGAGTGGCATACCGTTTAGGGAAGCTTACAGAATTGTTGGCGAATCGATAGAAAACGGCACTTTTGAGCCTAAAAAGCAAGTTAACCATACCCATGAAGGCAGCATCGGCAATTTATGCAACGACCAGATAGAGGAAATGATGAATGAGGTATTGAGCCAGTTTAACTTTGGCAAAGTAAGAGCGGCCATAGAAAAACTGTTGAGCGAATAAAAAGGAACCTATGAGATTGCTTCGTTCCTCGCAAAGGCGAGCGACGCAAAATTTTTAATAAAAACCATAAGAATATGAATGTATCAGTATTAGCGAACACGCTTATCGGCTCGGAGATTATCAAAATCGGAAACGAAGTAAACGAGCTGAAGCGAAAGGGTGCCCAAATTGCCAATCTGACCATCGGAGATTTTGATTCGTCGATTTTCCCAATCCCAGAAGCATTAGAAACCGCTATTGTAGAGGCCTATCATCAGGGACACACCAATTATCCGCCAGCTGATGGTATTTTGGGGTTACGCGAGACCATTACAGGTGTTTTGGCCGATCGTTATCAATTAGATTATACCGTAAAAGATATTTTGGTGGCAGGCGGTTCTCGTCCTTTGATTTATGCTACCTACTTGGCCTTGATCGACCCGGGAGATAAAGTGATTTATCCGGCGCCATCGTGGAACAACAACCATTATTGCCACCTTTCTTCGGCCAATGGCGTAGCTGTTGAAACCACTGTAGAAAACAACTTCATGCCTACAGCGGCCCAGCTGAAACCGCATTTAAAAGGCGCTACTTTGTTGGCTTTGTGTTCGCCGCTCAATCCAACCGGTACGATGTTTACCCAGCAGCAGCTGGAAGAGATTTGCGATATCGTAATTGAAGAAAACAAATCGCGCGGAGCAGATGAAAAGCCACTGTACATTATGTACGACCAGATTTACTCGTTGCTTACTTTTGGCAAGGAGCATGTTAATCCGGTAAGCTTACGCCCAGAATTGAAAGATTATACCATTTATATCGACGGCATTTCGAAGTGCTTGGCTTCTACAGGCGTGCGCGTGGGCTGGGCATTCGGACCAGAAGCCATCATTGGCAAAATGAAATCGTTGTTGGGCCATATCGGCGCCTGGGCGCCCAAGGCCGAACAGGTTGCCGTAGCCAGCTATTTTAAAGATAAAACGCAGGTTGATCATTTCTTGGGGGATTTTAAAGCCCAGATCCAAACTAGTTTAGATGCATTGTATAATGGCTTTCAAAAGCTGAAAGCTGATGGCTTCAACGTTGACGCGGTTGTGCCGATGGGCGCCATTTACCTGACCTTAAAAATCGATTATATTGGTAAAACTACACCAGCTGGCGATTTGCTCAAAGACAGTGCCGACGTTAATTTCTATTTGATTAGAGAGGCTCAGGCAGCTCTGGTGCCGTTCTCGGCTTTTGGCAACGAAGAAAATATGCCTTGGTTCCGCGCCTCGATTGGCGGCTGTTCTTTGGCTGATATCAACAATATGATTCCTCGCATAGCAACTGCCTTGAGCAAGTTGAAGTAATTGGAGAATAGACTAGCTAATTCCGGTGTTTCTGTCGAATTAACGCAGCAAGGCCCCATTTTTTGATGGGGCCTTGCTTTTTGTCTCAAATTATCAATTTTCCTATTGGATGAATATAATTGTTTATTTAAACTCGCTAGTCCTATAAAAATCGATGTCCGGATAATCGTTTTTGGTCATGTTGATCATAAACTCATTATCGGCCAGGTAAACCGGATTGCCTTCTTTGTCGGTGCCGATGTGCTGCTGTTTTCTTTTCAGGAATTCTTCCAATTTCTTTTTATCGGTAGAATTTACCCAGCTCGAGCGACTGTAGCTCAAGGTACGGAATCTACATTTGGCCCCATATTCATGCTCTAGCCTGAAGTTGATTACCTCAAATTGGAGCTCGCCAACAGCGCCAATTACCTTGCGGTTGCCGGGCTGCATTACAAAAAGCTGGGCTACGCCCTCGTCGGTTAGCTGTTCTATGCCTTTTTCGAGCTGTTTGGTGCGCATAGGATCCATGTTTTCTACTTCCTTGAAGATGGACGGCGAAAAACTTGGAATGCCTTTAAAATGGAGCTTTTCGCCTTCAGTCAAGGTATCGCCGATTTTAAAGTTGCCACTGTCGTACAAGCCCACCACATCGCCAGGCCAAGCTTCGTCAACGATGCTCTTTTCGTTGGCCATAAAATCCATCGGGTTGGCAAATTTAAGTTTCTTGTCCTGACGGGTATGGTAATAGAATTTGTTGCGCTCAAACTTGCCCGAGCAGATACGCAGAAAGGCGATCCTGTCGCGATGCTTAGGGTCTAAGTTGGCATGGATCTTAAATACAAAGCCACTAAAATTCTTTTCTTCCACTTTTACATCACGTTCTTCGGCCTCGCGGTGTCTGGGGCTAGGCGCAATGTCGATGAAAGTATCTAACAGTTCCTTGATGCCAAAATTGTTGATGGCACTGCCGAAAAATACCGGCGCCAACAAACCCTCGGTATACAATGATTTATCCACTTTTCCGTAAATGCCGTCTACCAGTTCCACCTCATCCTGCAGGCCTTTAACTTCGCTTTCTTTCAAATAATCCAACAAAGCCTCGTCTTTCAGGTCGTTTACGGCCACTACCGAATCGGTTACTTTAACCTTATCTGAATTGAACAGGTTAAGGTGATTGTTGTAGATGCTGTATACGCCTTTAAAAGTATGGCCTTGTCCGATAGGCCAGCTCAAAGGGCAAAGGCTGATGTTCAGTTTGTTCTCGATTTCATCTAACAGATCGAAAGGCTCCTTACCTTCGCGGTCCATTTTGTTGATGAAAATAATCACCGGTGTGTTGCGCATACGGCAAACACCCATCAGTTTCTCGGTTTGCTCTTCCACACCTTTCACGCAATCGACCACCAAAATCACGCTATCCACCGCCGAAAGGGTGCGATAGGTATCTTCGGCAAAATCCTTGTGGCCTGGCGTATCGAGGATGTTGATCCTTTTGCCGTTGTACTCAAAACCCATAACCGAGGTCGCTACCGAGATGCCACGTTGCTTTTCGATTTCCATAAAATCGGAAGTGCTGCTTTGGTTGGCTTTGTTACGTTTAACGGCGCCGGCAGTGTTAATGGCCCCGCCAAAAAGCAGGAACTTTTCAGTTAAGGTTGTTTTGCCCGCATCGGGGTGACTAATAATAGCAAATGTCTTTCTTTTTTCTATTTCAGGATTAACCATGGATTTGTATTGAGGTGATAGCAGAAACCAATTTAACGCAAAACAGCAGGCATTATAAAAAGCGGAGTGGGAACAAAAGGGCTGTAGCTTGTTTCATGCGCAGCAAAGGTACGGATTTTTAAAGAATACCCGCATATTGGTCATCATTTGGTGCATGGATATAATGGTATGTTGAGAAACCAGTTGCCTATTATGCGTTTTATTGAAATAGTTGTATTTTAATGGCCATATTTTTAAATCTAAAAACGCATGCTATGACAACGAAAGACATGAATTTGGAATATTGCAGGGCGAGTTCAGGAAAAAGACTGGCTAATTATTTGATTGATATCGTCGTCTTCTACATCGTTTTGTTTTTTGTGGCCCTGGTGCTCGAAGTTTTATACCCAAACAGTGTGAGCGGATTAGAGGTCAACCCCATTGTAGATCGATTGATCACCTTGTTTTTCTATGGACTGGTCATGTTCCTGATAGAGATGTGTTTCCAAGGCAAGTCATTAGGGAAACTGATTACTGGAACCAAGGCAATGATGCTTAACGGCGAAACCTTAAGTTTTGAGAAGGCCTTGATTAGAAACTTGGTGAGGGCCGTACCTTTTAATGCCTTGAGTGCTCTAGGTAGGCCATGCTCGCCTTGGCACGACAACTGGTCTGATACAATAGTTGTTGATGAAAAGAAGCTGGAGCTGGTTAGGAAACAGGACGAATTTTATTCGGATCTGAGAGGTCAGGAACCCATTTCATAAAGAAAGCGAACCTTTCGATTCGCTTTCCCTTAAAAAAATAATTATTCTGTAGACTATTTAGCCTCTGCCTGGTCGGCCACCGCCACCGCCACCTTCGCCACGGCTACCACGACCTTCAGAGCCTGAACTTCTTTGTGGAGGTGCTTGTTGTACACGCTCGCTACGTTGAGGTTGCATTTGTGGCTGCGGTCTTTCCATTCTTGGTTGTGGCGCTTGCTGTACCGGTTGCGGACGCTCCACTCGTTGTTGTTGTGGCTGAGGTTGCATTTGTTGCTCACGACCACGATCCATTCTTTGTGGCATTTGAGGCATTTGGCCTCGGTCAACACGTTGTGGCTGATCATTGCCATTTTCACGGTTCCTGTCAAAAGCACCTGGTCTTTGAAGCACATTATTGTCGCCGGTTGGAGCCACGCCTACGCGGTTATCTCTGCCTTGTGGCGCATTAACTTCGTTGTTGCCCCTGCTCGGACGGGTAGACATGTTGCCATTGTTACGGCCATCAAATCCGTTTCCATTTTCGCCTCTGTTCGGACGGGTAGCTACACCACCATTGTTATTCCTATCGCCAAATACATTGCCGTTTTCACCTCTATTCGGACGGGTAGCTACACCATTGTCGCTATTTCTATCGCCAAACACATTGCCATTTTCGCCTCTAGTTGGACGGGTATTGGCCATACCGTTGTTATCTCTACCAATAGGGCCACGGTTAATGTTGCCTTGTACCGCGTTTCTTGGCGCAGCATTGTTGTTGTTTACATCGTTTCTGCCCGGACGTGGGTTGTAAATGTTTACCGTATTGTTCTCTACCCTGCTGGCACCTGGCCTGCTGCTTCTGTTGATGTTGTAAATGGTTACATTTTGATTGGTCGCACGTCTAATATCATCGGCTCTCGGACCGGTATAGTAGGTTCTGCTGCCCCGAACATAAGTATTGTTGATGATAACGGTATTTTGAATGTAGACACGGTTCCTGCTGGCATAGTAGCGTGGGTAGCTGTTGTAATAGATATTGCTATATGGAATAAAATTCCAGCAAAAATCAGGTACACGGTAGCCTCCATGGCCAATGTTAATGCCTATGCTGATGCTTGGTCCCAAAGGTGCCCAGCCATAATAACCGCCGCCACTTCTCCAGGTTACCCAAGCGGGTCCCCAAACGGTGTCAGGAATCCAAATCCATTGGTTGTAACGGTTATATACCCAACGGCCATAGTGGAAAGGAGCCCAGCCCCAATCGTAGTTAGATACCCAGGTATTGCCATACTCGGTCATGGCCCAACGGCCATTGCTGTAATAAGGCCTAAACTCGTCTTGGTCTACATCAGGACGCCAAACGTAGCCGTACTGTGGATCCTGGATCCAAGTGCCATAAGGCGACAATTCATCGTAGAATGATTGCAAGGACACGTCCTCGTTTTGCGCCATGACTTTTTGGGTGGTTCCGGTAAGCAGGAAAACTAGTCCTAATATTACCGACAATTTGATCATGATTTTCATTTTGTGTGTGTTTTAAATTTATAATTAACCTAACGCTGTGTGTATATCAATTTGAGCACCATTTTTAACAAAGGATTAATGTGTGCTTAATAATCTTTGTCTATGCTACAGTTTTAACGTATTTCTTGACACTTAAGTGTTTAAATACAGTACATTAATTGGTGTCAAACATGTGTTAAAAACAAGGCAGCCGGAACTAAATTTGCTACATTGGCCCAAATACCTGCCTTAAAGTGTAGCTTTGTAGGCTTAAAGCACAGTTTATGCAAAAAGGTACACTTTATCTTATTCCCGTTCCCCTGGCCGAAAACGCAGCCCAGAAATCTTTCACGCCTTTTTTGGTTGATACCATCAATGCCATCAAAACCTATATTGTAGAGAACGAAAAAACCGCGCGCAAATTTTTAAAGGAAGCCGGATTGAAAACCCCGCAAAGCGAATTGATTGTGCATGATTATGGCAAACACAAGCGTGGCAATAGCCTGGTTCCTTTTTTTAAGGAGCTGATGTCGGGGAGCGATGTGGGTTTGATGAGCGAGGCGGGATGCCCTGGGGTGGCCGATCCGGGAGCCGATATTGTGGCCGAAGCGCATAAGCGAGGAATTAAAGTAGTGCCATTGGTTGGGCCCAATTCGATGATACAAGCACTGATGGCTTCAGGGTTTAACGGGCAGAGCTTTGCTTTCCACGGCTATTTGCCCATCGACAAGGCAGAACGGGCAAAGCGCATTAAGGATTTGGAAAGTTTATCGTTAAAAAACAGACAGACCCAACTGTTTATGGAAACGCCTTTCAGAAATAACCATCTGCTTGATGATGTATTGAAAAATTGCCACGGGAGTACCCAATTGTGCATTGCCTGTAATATTAACGCCGAAGACGAATTGATCAAAACCCAAGCCGTAGGGGCATGGCGACAAGAGAAAATAGACCTGCACAAAAAGCCAACAATTTTTTTGTTGTTTAAGGTAGGCTAGGCTTTCGAAGGTTGGGATGTGCTTTATTGACCGGGGATTTTAAATCCATCATCAAAATCTTCGCAACTAACCGATTAGCGATACATATTCTTCTTCTCGATAAATTCCAACACATTGTCAGGTACAAAAAATTGTACGTTTTTGCCGTCTTTTATCGCCTTGCGGATAAAGGTTGAAGAAATTTCCATTTCTGGCGTATCGGTAAAGGTAATGGATGGATGGTTTTCCCATTCGCTTACATCGGCGCCGGGGCGCGGGTAAACAAAAATGTGATAGTCTTTAAGCAGGACTTCGTAATTCTTCCATTTTTTGAACGAGACAAGGTTGTCTGCTCCCATAATGAGCACAAACTCCCTTGCTGGATAGCGTTCGCGCAAGTGGGTTAAGGTATCAATGGTGTAAGAGGGTTGTGGCAGTTTAAATTCGATATCGCTCACCTTAATTTGAGGGGCGTTTTCGGTAGCTAGCTTGGCCATTTCCAAACGGTCGTACATGTTGGCCAAACCGCTTTTCAGTTTCAGCGGATTGTGCGGGGAAACCACCAGCCAAACTTCTTTCAAACCACTAAACATGGCCATGTAATTGGCAATGATCAGGTGCCCAATATGGATAGGATTAAAGGAGCCGAAGAAGAGTCCAGTTTTCAGTTGTCGGTTTTCAGTTGGCATTTCAGTTTTCAGTTAACAATTTGCACACTTCCGTTGATGGGTCAGTTTATAAACTGCCGTATTTTTCGGGATTGCTGATCATGTGGTTTAAGAGTTTTCCTATTTCATCTGATTGATTAACCAGTTCCTCATAAGTTTTAGTATCAATATAACCACAAGCTAATGCAAATTTAAGCCAGCCTTTGGTTTCGCTATTTTCCATATCGCTATCAGTCAGTTTGCTGATGAAGTGGGCTATGTATCGCCTTTTTCTATAAGCTTCTATCAGACAGATATTGGTCGATCTGGATGATCTTCTAATCTGATCAGTTAAAGCGTACATCTCTTCTTTCGGAAATCGCTTGCTCGACCCAAATATAGCCATTGCCAAGCCAAATGACTTTTTATAAGCCAATAATCCGTTGAAGTCGCCCATAGGTAGATAGTTTACTTAAATATAAGCTATTTGCCTGAAGATTCTCGGTGGGATTGCCAACTGCAAATTGTAAACTGCCAACTATCTCTTTAGGAAATCACCTACCAATTGCTCAGCTTCCGCACAAGCGGTGTCTAGGTCGAAATTTTTGAGTACAACGTCGAACTTGTCGGCGTATTGCAGTTCTTTTTCGGCTTTGGCGAAACGTTCCTGCAACTTCTCTTCGCTGTCGGTGCCACGGCCGGTTAAGCGCTCTTTAAGTACATCTAACGATGGTGGCTGCACAAAAATGGCCAAGGCATCGTCTTCGTATTTTCTTTTCAGGCGCAAGCCTCCTTCCACATCAATGTCGAAAATAACATGCTTGCCTTCGTTCCAGATCCGCTCAATTTCCGAACGCAGGGTGCCGTAAAACGTACCGTTATATACTTCTTCAAACTCCACAAACTCCTGGTGGGCTACCTTATGCAGAAATTCTTCCTTGCTGATGAAATAGTAGTCGTTCTGGTGCTTTTCGTTTCCCCTCAATTCGCGCGTGGTAGCCGAAATGGAGAAGCTGAGCTGCGGGAATTTGGTTAAAAGGTGTCTGACGATGGTGGTTTTGCCAGCGCCAGAGGGTGCCGAAAATATGATGAGTTTGCCTTGCATCTTGTAATGTTTGAGTGCTATAATGCTGAAGGGTTGAATGTTGAATGCGGTGGGCATCGCAACTTTAGGCCCTTTAAGCGTTACAACACGTTGAGTAGTTGTTCTTTAATTTTTTCTAGTTCTTCTTTCATGCCCACTACCAGTTGCTGTATCTGTGCATCGTTGGCCTTGGCACCCATGGTATTGATTTCGCGGCCTATTTCTTGGGAGATGAAGCCCAGCTTTTTGCCATTGGCATCCTTGCTTTTCAAGGTTTCCATAAAATAGTCGCAATGGCTTTTTAAACGGGTTTTCTCTTCGGTTATGTCTAGTTTGTCGATGTAATAGATCAGTTCCTGCTCAAAGCGGTTCTGGTCTACGTTAACCTTGCCAACGGTTTCTTCCAAAAATTGGGTTAGTCTGGCCTTGATTTGCGGTACCCTAAGCGGGGCCAGCTGGTCAACTTCGGCAAAAAAGGCAAGTATGTTTTTAATGCGCAGTTCTAAATCGGCTTTCAAAACCTTGCCCTCGTCTTCTCTAAACTGGTTGAAATTGGCTAAAGCCTTCAAAAAGGTCTGGTGTAGCAGTTCCCATTCTTTTTCATCGCCTTCCTCTTCCTGGTAAGAAATTACTTCCGGAAAATTGAGGGCGGCCTGCAACAGGTTGTTGGCATTGGCTCCCAAAGCGGTGTTAATGGCTTCCAATTGTTTGTAATAATTGGTTAGCAAGGCCTGATTGATCGTTGCGCCCTTTTGGCTCTCGTCGCTACGTTCGATATTGACCACGGCACTTACCTTGCCACGTTCAATTTCCTTGCTGCAGGTATTGCGCAACAAAAGTTCTTTGTCGGAATAAGCTCTTGGAAGTTTCAGGTTCAGCTCCAAAAATTTAGAGTTCAAAGACTTGATCTCTACAGAAAACTTTACGTTTCCTTCGTCGGTAGCCGCCAGGCCAAAGCCTGTCATCGATTTTATCATGTGCAAAGATATGATTTTTAAGCAAACAGTCTATAAGCCGTTAGTTAATAGTCGATAGCCTATGGTCCAGGGTCAGCGTTGGCCCTTGCGCATAGCCATTCCCAAGCGCCCATCAGTCTCAACAATTAAACTGTGGAGCAATTGCACATTAGCTGTGTTTTAAAATGGCCTCTTCCATTAAACGGAATACTTTTTCCTTAAGTTGGGGCAAATCTTCCTGCTGTAGGCCCTTTACATCAACAGGAGTAATAAAAACGGTGGTTATCAAGCCGGGGTGTGCCTTTAAAGGAGCTGTTCTTGGCAACAGGTTTCGATTGTTGATGGTGACGAACGGCATGAGCGTGGTTTGGGTTTCTATTGCAATGCGAAAGGCGCCGTCGTAAAAATCGGCCAATGGCTTCTCGCTCTTGTTCATGGTGCCTTCCGGAAAAATAAGAATAGACTGCCCTTCGCCAATGGCCTCTTTTAAGGCGTTTACCGACTGCTCGCGGCTTTCTTTCGAACTGCGGTCTATCATTACCACGATACGCTCGTACATCCAGCCAAAGACGGGAACTTTAGCCATTTCTACTTTGCCCAAAGGGCTGAAATATTGTGGGATGCTGATGCAAACGGCTACCGCATCAAGGTAGGAGCCGTGGTTGCCTACATAAATATGCGGCACGTTGCGGTTAATGAGGTGTTTGTTTTGGGTTTTGATCCAAAAAAAGGAAGCCAAGCTAAATGCCCAGGCCCAGCAACGCAAAAAGAACAGGCCTGTTTTTTTGCCCTGCAGATTGGGAAGCAAGGCCGTTGCCAATAGAAAAAAGGGAAGGGTAAGGAACATCAGTACTACGAAAATCAACGAAGCGTAGATTAAATACAGTGCCGACAAAACTTTAGCCATTTCTTAACGTTTTTTAACTTATAGGGCTCGCAAACAATGCTTAAGTTTACAAAATAAATAATTTGCTCCAATAATGAAGTCGCTCTGCCGTATTTTCTTGTGCATTTTAGCATTTATTTTGTCGGGTGTTGCAAGTGGTTTTGCACAACAAGAGTTCAAGCTGAAGGGTGTATTGTTCGAAAACGGCACCAAAATACGGATTGCCTTGGCCGAAATAGCCAACCATCGCAACCATTATGCGGTAGGCAGCAGCGATTTGGGACTTTTTGAGATTAAGGCACAGCTCGGAGATACCTTGTTCATTACCAAACGTGGCTTTAACGACCTGACGGTTGTAGTGAATTCTTCGAAAGATCTGGTGTTAAAGCTGAACCGTGGCAATATGCTGAACGAAGTGTTGATCAAGGGACAGGCCAAGGAGAAAGACCTGCGCGATATCGAACAGGATTTTAAAAACAAGGGGTCTTTTTATGCAGGAAAACCTCCCATTGGGCTCTTGTCGCCGTTTGGCGGTAGTCCGTTAACTTTTTTCTACGAGCTGTTTGGCAAAACGCCAAGAGATGCCCGCAGGTTTAGGAAATACCATCAAACCGAAAACGAGCAGACGCACGTAGACCAGTTTTTTAACAAGTCGATCATCGCCAAAAATACAGGGCTGGAAGGCAAGGCGCTAGAAGATTTTATGATCGCGTATAGACCGGATTACGACAAGGCTAAAAACTGGAACACTTATGATGGCTTAAAATGGATTGCAGATTCCTATAAAAAATATAAGGATAGCCTTAATTAGCGCAACAATGAACAATAAGATTAAACTTGCCTTTTTTCTCATTTCCTGCCTGTGGAGCTTCACGCTAAAAGCCCAGCAGGAATTTATGCTGAACGGCGTGTTGTTCGAGAACGGCAGCAAAATCAGGATAGCCTTAGCCGAGGTTAGCAATACACGCAACGGCTATGCGGTAGGCAGCAATGATATAGGGCTTTTCCAGATCAGGGCTGTTGTTGGCGATACCTTGGTGATTACCAAAAGAGGCTTTAACGATTTAACGGTTGTTGTTAAATCGACAAAAGATATGGTACTGACGCTGAACCGAGGCAATATGCTGAACGAGGTGGTGATTACCGGCGAAGGCAAAAAACAGACCTTGGACGCCATTAAGAAAGACTTTAAGGACAAAGGCTCTTTTTATGGCGGAAAACCGCCCTTGCTTTCTTACATTTTCACCCCGATAACTGCTTTTTACGAACTTTTTGGCCGAACGCCAAGAAATGCGCGACGCTTTAACAATTACTACAATACAGAGATCCAGCAAACGCATGTAGACCAGTTTTTTAATAAATCGCTGATTACCAAATACACCGGGTTGGAGGGCAAGCAGCTCGACGATTTTATGATCAATTACCGGCCCGACTACGAGAAAGCCAAAAACTGGAACCAGTACGACGGCATCAAATGGATTACCGAATCGTATAAAAAGTATACTGATACATTAGGGAAGAAGGTGAAAGAGTAGAGGTTCACTGGTTCATTGGTCTGATTGAAGGGAATAATGGAAAATGGAATAGAGAGGTAGGAAGGTGGAAGGTTGAAGGTTGAAAGTGGAAAACGAATCAATTTCACTTCTTGCTACTCACTATATAACCAGTGATTCGCAGGCTTTCTCAGCGGCCAGTTTTTCGGCGTTTTTCTTGTTGTAATCTCTGCCTATGCCTTGTATTTCGTTGTCGATGATGGCATGGATGGTAAACAGCTTGGCACTTTCGCCTTCGCCGTTCTCTACCATATCAAAAGCAATGTCTTTGCCATGTCGCTGGCACCATTCGATCAGTTTGCTCTTGAAGTTGGTTTCGGTCATTTCGAGCGTATGGATGTCGATGTAGGGCTTTACAATCCTTTTGAGCAACAGGTTTTTGGTAAAATTATAGCCTTTGTCTAGGTAAATGGCACCAATCAGGGCTTCAAAGGCATCGCCGAGCATAGAATGATGCTTGGCCTGCAGGCTTACCATCTTTTGGTCATAAATAATCAATTGATCGAAGCCCATTTTCTTGGCCAATTGGTTCAGGTTGGCCCTGTTTACGATTTTAGATCGCATTTCGGTCAGAAAGCCTTCTTCTTTGTAAGGATAAGCCTTAAACAAGAGTTCGGCAATTACCGATCCCAAGATGGCATCGCCTAAGAATTCGAGGCGCTCGTTGCTGCTTCGGCTGCCATTTTTAAGCACCTTGGCCACAGAGCGGTGCCTGAATGCCATTTTATACAAAGTGACATTGCCAGGTACAAAACCCAGGATATTCTTCAGTTTTTTTACAAACTCTTTGTTAGACGAGAAGTAAAGCTTATATAAATCGAATAACGGCATCAAAAAAGGTTACAAAAAATTACAGGCAAGCCAGTATCATGTATAAATATACAATACAAATATCTGTAAAGATAGTGTTTTAGGTTACTCCTCGTATTTTTTGAAAATAACAGATGCGTTGTGTCCGCCAAAGCCGAAAGTATTGCTCAATGCAGCACGAACGGTTCTTTTTTGAGCCTTGTTAAAGGTGAAGTTTAACTTCGGATCAAATTCGGGGTCATCTGTAAAGTGGTTGATGGTTGGAGGAACAACATCGTTTTTCACGGCCAGGATAGCGGCAATCGACTCAACCGCACCGGCAGCGCCCAAAAGGTGGCCTGTCATCGATTTGGTCGAGCTGATGTTCAGTTTGTAGGCCTGTTCGCCAAACAAATCAACAATCGCTCTGCTTTCGCTAATATCTCCCAGCGGGGTAGAAGTACCGTGAACATTGATATAGTCAATATCATCAACGGTTAATTTGGCATCTTTGAGGGCATTGGTCATGACCATTCTGGCGCCCAAGCCTTCGGGATGCGGAGCCGTAATGTGATTGGCGTCGGCACTCATGCCACCACCTACAATTTCTGCGTAGATTTTGGCGCCACGGGCCTTGGCATGCTCCAGTTCTTCTAAAATAATCGTTCCTGCACCCTCGCCGGCAACAAAACCATCACGGTCTTTGTCGAATGGGCGAGAAGCGGTTTGAGGGTCGTCATTTCTGGTAGAAAGGGCGTGCATGGCGTTAAAACCTGCCATGCCAGCTTCGTTGATAATGGCTTCCGAACCACCGCTGATGATGACATCGGCTGTACCCAAACGGATATAGTTGAAAGCATCGATCAAGGCATTGGTTGAGGAGGCACACGCCGAAACGGTGGCGAAGTTTGGTCCGCGGAGACCATATTTGATAGAGATATGCCCAGGAGCGATATCAATAATCATTTTAGGGATAAAGAAAGGGTTAAATCTTGGCGTTCCATCACCCTTAGAGTAATTGGTTACCTCATCTAGGAAAGTCTTTAAACCACCTATACCGGCACCCCAAATTACGCCAATTCGGTTGGTATCTAATTTTGAAAAATCAAAATTACCGTCTTTAACCGCTTCTTCGGTTGCTACTAATGCATATTGTACAAATGGATCGAGCTTGCGGGCTTCTTTTTTGTCCAAAAAGTCTTCCGGATTGAAATTTTTAACCTCGCAAGCGAATTTGGTCTTGAACTTTTCTGTATCAAATCCTGTAATTGGCCCAGCGCCACTCACACCAGTCAGCAAGCCGTTCCAATAGTCCTGAACGTTATTGCCAATTGGAGTGAGTGCACCTAAACCCGTAACTACTACTCTTTTTAATTCCATTTATACGTATTGTACGGAAAGCGTATGATTACTTAACGTTTTTTTCTAAATAAGCAATTGCTTGACCAACTGTGCCGATTGTTTCAGCCTGATCATCAGGGATAGCAACATTGAATTCTTTTTCAAATTCCATAATCAATTCTACGGTATCCAAAGAATCTGCACCTAAGTCGTTTGTAAAAGAAGCTTCTGGCGTAACTTCGCTTTCATCAACACCTAGTTTTTCTACGATAATAGCCTTAACTCTTGAAGCAATATCAGACATAATTTTATAATTTAATGGTTAAAAATTCTGTGCAAAGAAAAATAAATTCTAACACTTTTCAAATGTTTTTATTTCTCAATCAATTTTAATGTTTTTATTTCAAACTTTGAGTAAAATTAGTTTTATAATTTTGTAATTCTAAAAAAAATTCTGTTTTGAACAAAACTTATTTAAAACTCTCTCTCGATCTCGACTTCGTTTTAATCGCAATTACGGCCTCTTTAAAGGACTATATCCTCTGTCATAAAATCAATAATGCCCTTGAATTCGAGTTCGAAAAAATAGAAGACCACGAGATTTTTCACCAGGTAGACGATGCACCGGTAGCTTTTTCGAGGTACTATTTTTACGTAGAACAGGGCGAGCGCGAATATTATGTGGTAAACAATCGAAACAGCGAAGGGTTTTTGATCCCGGAAATGAACAAGGTTGATTTTTTCATGATCATCCACCAGTACATTGACAAGGAGGACCTTAATTTTATCCTGACCCGACTTAATAAACTGCCTGATATACAGGTGGCTGCGCAAATCGATCCGCTGAAATTAAAATCACGGGAGAATTTAGTAATGTAAATTTTATATTGTTCGTGTATTAAATACACTATATTTGAATCTTAATAAAATTGAAAAACAACACAAACAATAGGCAGCACATCGCTAATATTTTTGCGTAGTTGCTGTTTTTGTACGATCGATAATCAAAAAATAATAAATGAAACCTTTTCATTCCAGAACTAAAATCGTGGCCACCTTGGGCCCGGCCTCCGCTAAGCCAGATGTTTTGTACAGTATGTTTAACGCCGGATTGGATGTTTGCCGACTCAACTTTTCGCACGGTTCGCAGGCTGATCATCAGGAAGTAATCGATACCATCCGTAGCATCAACAAAAAATACAAATATAACGTGGGCATCTTGGCCGATTTGCAAGGCCCTAAAATCAGGATCGGAACCGTTAAAGACGGTGGAATCCACTTGGTGAATGGCAATAAAACCATTATTACCACTCAAGAATGTGTAGGCAACGAAGACCGGATCTACATTACCTACGAGAGCTTTCCGAAAGATGTAAAGGCCGGCGAGATTATTTTGCTCGACGATGGCAAGCTGCAGATGCGCGTGCTCGAAACCAATTACAAGGACGAAGTGGTTTGCGAAGTGGTACACGGTGGCATATTGACCTCGAGAAAAGGCGTAAACCTGCCAAATACCAAGGTTTCTATCCCTTCGTTAACTCCCGAAGACCGGAAAAACCTGGATTTTGTATTGGAAAGCGATGTAGAATGGATCGGTTTGTCTTTTGTGCGTAACGCCGAAGATATTATCGAGCTTAAAGATATCATTAAAGCCAGGGGCAAGGCCGCTAGGGTGGTGGCCAAAATAGAAAAACCAGAAGCCATTGCCAATATCGACGAGATTATTGCGGTTTCTGACGCGGTTATGGTGGCCCGTGGCGACCTTGGGGTAGAAATGCCGATGGAAGAGGTGCCCCTGCTGCAAAAAATGATTGTTAACAAGTGTAAGGCCGCTTCTAAACCGGTTATTATTGCTACGCAGATGTTGGAAAGCATGATTACCACGCCTCGCCCTACGCGTGCCGAAGTGAACGATGTGGCCAACTCGGTGTTGGATGGTGCCGATGCGGTAATGCTGAGCGGCGAAACCTCGGTAGGCGAATTTCCGCTGATCGTGATCGAAACCATGCAAAAAATCATTTCGAACATCGAAGACAATAATTATCCTTTCCATCCGGAGAAATTTTTGAAGCCAAGCAAGGAGAGCTTTTTGAGCGATGCCGTTTGCGATTCGGCTTGTTTCTTGGCCAAGCAAACCAATGCGGTGGGTATCGTATCAATGACGTTGAGTGGCTACACGGCCTTCGAAATCTCGAGCCACCGGCCACAGGCACCGATTTTCATTTTTACCAGCAACGAGAGCTTGTTGAATACTTTAAGCTTGGTTTGGGGCGTAAGGGGCTTTTTCTATGATAAATTTGAAAGCACCGATAATACCATTACTGAGGTAAACGAGTTCCTGAAAAAGAAAAAACTGATCAAAAAAGGTGATGTCATTATCAATACGGCCGCCATTCCGATGGAAATTAAAGGCAAGACCAACATGCTGAAAATTACAGTGATCGACTAAGAAATTATCATCCCTAATTATAGATAATTTATGCCCGAACTCAGGTTTGGGCATTTTTTATGGCAAAAAGTTATATTTTTGCCACCCGTAACTCAAGGAGAGGTGTCCGAGTGGTCGAAGGAGCACGCCTGGAAAGTGTGTATACTCCAAAAGGGTATCGAGGGTTCGAATCCCTCTCTCTCCGCTAAGCGTAGAATTTATCAAATTCTACGCTTTTTTATTTTATCTTGTTTTGTAAGCTACTCATTTTCAATATTCTGTAATAAAAATGATCACCTTATTTGGGGTTCGACACTGCAAAAACAAATCGATTGATTTTCAGCAGATTATGTTATTGAAAAGGGATGAGGTGAGCGGGATTCGAACCCCAAATGGGTTAATGGTCCGTATTATCAATCTTATTGCCTTTCCCGTAGAATTCTTCAAAGCTTACCCTGATAATAATTTTAGCTATTAACTTAGCTAACTCTTGTTGCCTGCTTTCTTTTTTAGAGTTTGTATTTTTCTGTTTGGGCCGTATCTTGGTTTGGTTTTGCATATATTAACTAGTAATGATTAAATATTAGAAGTTATTATTAAATGATTATTAGCTTTAAATTAAACAATTAGCAAAAGACAAATATGGATGTGCATTACGAATTTCTAACTCGATTGTATCTGCGGCTAAAGGGGTATGTCGTTTCTAATTTGATTCTTCACTCTGAGAACCAGGGCAATTCTAAATCAGAACTAGATATTGTAGCTATACGGATGCCTTTTCATTCACAAGAATATAGATGGGTAAATGTTCCCGATTTTCTAGAATCATCAAATGACAGAATTGAAATCTTAATCGGTGATGTAAAAAACCATAAGAAACTCGATAATGTCAAATTCAATAAGGGCTTGAGAAATGACCGGGAAACAATTAAACAATTGGTTGATTGGCTTGGTATTTATGAAAACGTCGATGAAGAGATAATTACGAAATTTGAAGAATATCTGAACCTTCATCGGAAAACAAATTGGGACAATTTTGCGGAGTTCAAAGAGGATCTTGCTTTAGGTAGGTTTAATTTTAAATTCACTTTTTTCTGCCCATCCCTGTCTCTTATAAACATCTGACGCTGCCGACGAAACAACGACATGTGTAGATATCGGTGGTCGCGGTAACATTAAAAAAAAAAAGGTTTGGAAGCGGGAGGGGGGCTGAGGGGGGGGGGGGT
>NZ_JAELUC010000090.1 GCF_016429155.1 Pedobacter sp. ASV12
CCCCCCCCCCCCCCCCCCCCCCCCCCCCCCCCCCCCCCCCCCCCCCCCCCCCCCCCCCCCCCCCCCCCCCCCCCCCCCCCCCCCCCCCCCCCCCCTTCCACCCCCCCCCCCCCCCCCCCCCCCCCCCCATGTCGTGGTTCGTCGGCAGCGTCAGATGTGTATAAGAGACAGTCACGTTACCGGTCAGGCCGACTTTCTGCTGAAGGTTTATGTAAACGACATTAAAGCTTACGAAAGATTGATCATGGATAAAATCAGCAAGATTTCTGTCGTAAAAACTTTTCAAACCATGATGATCATGTCGACCACCAAAAAAGAGCCAATCGTGCCTTTAGAGTATTAGTCTGTTCTTATTCATGACTGAAAGCAGTTGACAAAAAGCTTAGTTTAGATTTGTGATGTTTCCTAAGGCGACCTAAGGTTCCTGAGGCGGTTTAGACTAGGCTTTTGTTCAGTTTGGCTAGACACGACTATCTGTGTCTACCACTTCAGGTTGAGATACTTTTTCCTGGGTGAAGGTTATATAAAGCTTAAGTAATTTGCCAATCAATAGGCGTTAACCCTTCTTTTTTTAAGATTTCGTTGGTTTTGGCAAAATGCTTGGAGCCAAAAAAACCATTGTAAGCAGAAAAAGGAGAGGGGTGCGCGGCTTTAAGCACAAAGTGTTTTTTGGTGTCAATCAGGCTCTCCTTTTGTTGGGCATATCGGCCCCAAAGTAAAAATACCAGTCCTGTTCTTTTTGCTGACAGTACCGAAATAACATGGTCTGTAAAAGTTTCCCAACCCTTGTTCTGGTGCGAGCCTGCCTCGTGCGCGCGTACCGTAAGCGTTGCATTGAGCAAAAGTACGCCTTGATCAGCCCAAGCCGTTAGATCGCCGTGATTGGGAATTTTATACGCTGGAAACTCTTCAGCCAGCTCTTTGTACATGTTTTTGAGCGAAGGTGGTACCACAATTCCTTTTTGTACAGAAAATGACAAACCATGCGCCTGGCCCTGGCCGTGGTAAGGGTCTTGGCCCAAAATCACCACTTTTACGTTCTCAAAAGGCGTATGGTTAAAAGCGTTGAAGATATCGGCATTTTTAGGATAAACAGTAAATCCTTTCTGCTTTTCTTCTAGCAAAAAGGATTTCAGGCTTTTCATATAAGGCTTTTCAAATTCGCCTTCCAATACATTTAGCCAGCTTGGCTCTAAAGCTGCTGCCATAAATTATTTGGTTTTTGTTTTGGTTGGGGCAGGAGCCGACAGGATATTTACCATGTCTTTTTCCAGCGATTCTTTTGGATGTTCGGTAATGCGGCCAATTTCGGTCCCTTTTTTGTCGGTAAAGATGAAAGTAGGAACACGTTCGATTTTCAGGTTGTCGATCAATCCGTTTTCGGCATGCTTGTTGCCATCAACGGCAATAAAGGCAATCTTGTTTTCGTCAATTTTAAGCTTGTCCATTATCTTGAGGAAATGGGGCACCTGATATTTGCTGTCGCCACACCACGTACCCAACACAATGGTTACTTTTTTGTTCTTCAAAAGTTTGGTCAATTGGTCAAACTGGGTAGAATCGGCAACATAAGAACTATAGTTGGCATCGTAGCTCTCCTTAAACTCAGGAAAAGTGGTAATGCCTTCTCTTGTACATTGGTTAATCATGACTTGTTTATGTCTGTTAGGGTCTTCCATTTTTTTGTTCAATTCTTGCGCGCCCGCGTTCATTGCGAATAAAAGCAGCAGAGCAACTAGTATATTTTTCATTTGTTTAATTTTAAGAGTTGGTTGGTAACAACGATTTTGATACTGGATTTATTTGATGAAATTATGAATTTAAAATCTAAATTTTGGTATTTAAACACGATATTTGCGAAAATATTATAAAACTATGTCGAATTTAATACGTCTCATTATAGGTTTTGCTTTTGTTGGTGCCGCGGTTACGCTGATGGTTTTTGGCTATTGGGGCTGGGGAATACTCTTGGTATTTTTAAGTATCTTTTTGTTCGTCACTTATTTCTACAACGAAAACATGCTGATTGCCCAATGGTACCTGCGCAAAGACAATATGTCGAAGGCCGAGCAGTTTTTGGGACGCATCACCAATTACGAAAAACAACTGAACCGAGTACAACACGGTTACTATAATTTATTGATCGGTCTGATCGAATCGAGAAAGGCTCCCATGAAATCGGAGAAATATTTCAAAACCGCATTGAGCCTCGGCTTGCACATGGACCATAACGTGGCCTTGGCCAAGTTAAGTTTGGCAGGTATTGCCATGGCGAAAAGAAACAAAAGAGAAGCCCAAATGTATTTGGCAGATGCCAAAAAAGCAGATAAAAACAAACTATTGGCCGATCAGATCAAACAGATGAAAGACCAAATGGTATTGATGGACAAACAGCAAATCAGGTATAGCCGTTAGTTTAGCTAGAGGCATCAGTCTTGTAGTCGGCTTGGTCGTTACAAAGACTGCCCGCTATTTGTCGCTCAGGCGATCAAAATTCTCATCATATTCAACAGCGTTTCTGCTGATGATATCATCATCGAGGTTGTCGTTTTTACGGCTAAAGAATAGCTCTTCGGCTTGGATGCGCTTTATGAGCTGACGGATCAACGATAAATCGAAGGTGTCTTTACTCAGCTTAATGCAATATTCGTTTTCTGTAATTTCTAAGCTTGAACTGTTCATTTTACGGATCGTTTAAATTTCAAGCTAAAATTAAAAAAGGCTTGCTGCAATAAATGCAACAAGCCTTTAAGTTATTATTATGCTTTTGTTAAGCGAACCAAGCTTCAACCTCGGCCTTGCTTGGCATGGCCAACTCCAGTTTCAGTTTTTTGCGCATGCCACCCAAATCGTTAAATACCTTGTTCGGATTGCCGGCTTTCAGCTCTTCAACGGTATTAAAGCCCATTTTACGGATAACCGGAACCCAGTCGGCCGCAACGCCCGCATCAACAAAATCCTGATCGGTGGTAACCTTTGCTTTTTTCTCCGGACGCATCTGCGGGAAGAACAATACCTCTTGGATGGTCGATTGGTTGGTCATCAACATCACCAAACGGTCGATACCGATACCCAGGCCTGAAGTAGGAGGCATGCCATATTCCAGGGCACGCACAAAATCGTCGTCCATGGCCATGGCTTCATCATCGCCTCTGGCGGCCAGTTTCAATTGCTCTTCAAAACGCTCTTTCTGGTCGATCGGGTCGTTAAGCTCAGAATACGCATTGGCGATTTCCTTGCCATTTACAAAAAGCTCAAAACGCTCAACGAGGCCATCTTTGCTGCGGTGTTTCTTAGCCAATGGAGTCATTTCCAACGGATAATCGGTAATATAGGTTGGCTGGATCAGGTTGGCTTCCACTTTCTCGCTGAACAGTTCGTCAATCAGTTTGCCACGGCCCATTGAAGCATCAACCTCAATATTCAGGCTCGTGCAGGTTGCCCTGATTTCGTCTTCGCTCATGGCCGATACATCAATTCCGGTATATTTTTCAATCGACTCGTACATGGTCAGCTTCTCGTATGGCCCAGCAAAATTGATTTCGTGTTCGCCCACTTTGACCACAGGATTGCCATGAATGGCCAAAGCCACTTTTTCCAGGCATTCTTCTACCATGCTCATCATCCAGATATAGTCTTTGTAGGCCACATAAATTTCCATCGAGGTAAATTCAGGGTTGTGGGTACGGTCCATGCCTTCGTTCCTGAACATTTTGCCAAACTCGTAAACGCCATCAAAGCCGGCTACGATTAGCCTTTTAAGGTAAAGTTCGTTCGCAATGCGAAGAAACAATGGCATATCCAAAGTGTTGTGGTGCGTAGCAAACGGACGTGCCGCTGCCCCGCCATGTACAGCTTGCAAAATAGGCGTTTCAACTTCCATCCAGCCTTGGCTATCGAAATAGTTGCGCATGGTGTTGATGACCTTAGAGCGGTTAATGAAGATCTGCTTGTAATCAGGGTTAACCGTTAAGTCAACGTAGCGCATCCTGTAACGCAGCTCGGGGTTGGTAAAACCATCGTAAACATTGCCATCGTCGTCGCGCTTTACAATTGGCAAAGGACGTAATGATTTAGAAAGTACGGTCAGTTTTTTAACGTGTACAGAAATTTCGCCGGTTTGGGTAGTAAACACATAACCTTCAACACCGATAAAATCGCCGATGTCCAACAACTTTTTAAATACGGTATTGTAAAGGGTCTTGTCTTCTGTTGGACAAAGTTCGTCACGCTTCAAATAAATTTGGATACGGCCTGTTGCGTCTTGCAGTTCGGCAAAAGAGGCGGCGCCCATAATATTGCGGCCCATAATTCTTCCAGCAATGCTGATGGTCTTATAAGCGGTCTTATCTTTTTCGTAGTTGGCTAAAATATCTGCAGCGTGGGCATTAATCGTAAATGTTTCGGCCGGGTAAGGCTCAATCCCTAATTCGCGTAATTGCTTTAAAGATTCGCGACGTAATATTTCCTGTTCTGATAATCCTATACTCATTGAATGGTATTTTTTTGCAAAAGTAATGATTTAGTCCGAAGACTAAAGCCTAAAGACCAAAGTTTAAAGCCTATATATCGTCATTGCCGGAAGCGGGCCAACCTCTTACCGAATCAGAGTCGGGCACGACGATTGATGATGGCTACGAAGTCTTAAAACTTCAAAAGCATGATTTTTAATCGGCTTCTACGCCTTCGCTGTACATGGCATTGATGGCCTCGGCATATTTCTTCTCTACTATGCGGCGCTTTACCTTTAGCGTAGGGGTAATCTCGCCTTCATCTATGCTGAAAGGATTACGCTTGATCTTGAAGTTCTTGATCCTTTCAAACTTGGCCAGTTCGTTCGAGATTTTTTTGATGTCTTTCTCCATCCAGTCGATGATTTCCTGGTTTTCGATAAAATCGCCAGGTTCCTGGAAAAAGGATTCCTTCAGGTTAAAAGTTTCCTGCAAGGTTTCCTTGTTAGGGATGATGATGGCGGTAATGTATTCGCGCTTATCGCCAATTAAGAAAAGCTGGTCTATTTTAGGGCTCTTCAGGTAGATGTTTTCTACCGGAGTAGGGTACACGTTTTTGCCGTAGGCATTTACGATCATGTTTTTTAAGCGATCGGTAATCTGCAGGTTGCCCTTGTAAAAGCGGCCTATGTCGCCGGTGTGGAACCACTTGTCTTTGTCAATGGCTTCGGCGGTTTCGGCAGGTTTGTTAAAGTAGCCTTTCATTACGCAGTGGCCACGTACAATGATTTCGCCTTCGGCACATTCAAAGTTTTCGTTAAAGGTATCATGGGTTTGGATGTTGATCATTTGCTTGGTTTCTACATCTTGTATACCCACCTCAATACCCGGAATAACGCGGCCAACCGTACCGTAAACCTGACGGTGGTACTCGGTTACGGCCATTACCGGCGAAGTTTCAGTCAGTCCGAAGCCTTCCAATATCTTAATGCCCAAGTCGCCAAAAAATTCGCCTACGTTTTTAGGCAAAGCTGCGCCGCCCGAAATCATGAATTTTAAACGGCCGCCTGTTTTTTCCTTGATTTTGCTGAATACCAGTTTTTCGGCAATGGCTTTCTGGGCGCTCAGTACCAAACCGGCACTTTGGCCCGCTTCTTTGGCCTGACGGTATTTTTTGCCAATTTCAAGTGCCCAAGTAAATATTTTGGCTTTTAAGCCACCGGCCGCAGTACCCGATTTGATGGCTTTGTCGTGGATGCGTTCCAGCAAACGGGGCACACAGTTCATGACGGTTGGCCTTACCTCGCCCATGTTTTTGGCCAAAAGCTCGAGGCTTTGGGCAAAGGTAATTTTACAGCCCTGTGCACAGCATACGTGGTAGGTAGCCGTACGCTCGAAAACGTGCGAAAGTGGCAGGAAAGACAAGAAGGTTTCGTGTTCGTTGATGACAGGGATTTGCTCCAGACAAACCTTTACGTTTTCCACAAAATTGTAATGGGTAAGCATTACGCCTTTTGGCGTGCCCGTTGTACCCGAAGTATAAATCAAAGAAGATACATCCTGAGGCATCAGTTGGGCTCTGGCCGCCTCAATAGCCTGCCGTTCCTCATTGCTTACGGTTTTGGCCAAAACGGTATCGTAGCTGATGATTTCGGCTTGGATATCGTCTGGAACCGTTATTTTTTCGTAATCCTTAAAGGTTGGAATAATGTAGCGCAATTCCTGGCAGTTGCCAGCTACCTTCAGTACCTTACGCATTAAATACGGATTGCCGATCAGTAATGATTTAATACCCGAATCGTTAATGATATAGGCTACTTCCTGCTCTGACAAGGTAGGGTAGATGGACACGTTAATAGCTCCGATTTGCTGGATGCCCTGATCGTAATAAACATATTCTGGCGAATTTTCTATCATGAGGCCCAACCTGTCGCCTTTGGTAATGCCCTTCTCCAAAAAGAAGGCCGAAACAGCATCGGCATTGGCAAGGGTAGTGGCAAAGGATATTTCTTCCCAATCTGTACTCTTTTTGTGGATAAGGAAGGTTTCTTCGGGCTTATGAATGTTTTCTACTACGTTTCGCAGCAAAGAAGGAACGGTAGAAAATTCGTTAAATGAGACCATGTAGTAAATTGTTTGGTTTGTTTTGAACTGACAATGATAGGCTTTTCACTTTAATAATGCAACATAAGGCGCATTAACAAAAACAAAAAAAACGCTAAAAAGATTGCAAATTATAGGCGGCCAGAGCGACTTTTACGAAAAAGGCGCGCTTGATTGCTCGAGCACGCCTTTTTGCCTTATTAAGTAATATTAAACAGAAAAACTTTCGCCACAGCCACAAGAACGGCTGGCGTTTGGATTGTTAAAATTAAAGCCCTTGCCGTTTAGTCCGTCGGTAAAATCCAATTCGGTGCCAGCAAGGTAAAGGAATGATTTCATATCCAAGGCAATCTTGATGCCCTTGTCTTCAAAAAACTGGTCGCCAGTTTTGGTTTCGTTGTCGAAATCAAGGTTGTAAGATAAACCCGAGCAACCACCGCCCTTTACAGAAACCCGTAAAAAGTAGTCAGAACCCAATTGCGAATCCTGCATCAGGTGGTCTATTTTGCTTTTTGCTTTATCGGTTATGGTAATCATGATATTTACGATTTATGATTTTAGGTTTACGATTTTGGATTTACGATTTTGCAATGATTTGGATTTGCTACCCAGCTTATTTATCGGATAGTCCAATCTAAAATCGTAACTCGCAAATCTAAAATCTGCTAGTGGTGCGATTTTTCTAAAACCAATGCTTCCATGCCGTTTTTAACACGGTAATCGTTAATGGCTGATTTGATGGCATCTTCTGCCAATACTGAACAGTGGATTTTTACCGGTGGCAAAGCCAACTCTTCTACAATGTCCATGTTGTCGATTTCCAAAGCTTGGTCGATGGTTTTTCCTTTGAGCCATTCTGTAGCTAAAGAAGAAGAGGCAATAGCCGAACCACAGCCAAAGGTTTTGAATTTGGCATCGGTAATAACGTTGTTGGCATCAACTTCTATCTGCAGACGCATAACGTCGCCACATTCTGGTGCGCCAACCAAACCAGTACCTACGGTTTTGCTGTCTTTATTTAAAGTACCAACGTTGCGCGGGTTGGTATAATGATCGATTACTTTTTCTGAATATGCCATGATAGTTTAGCTTTTGGATTTTAGCTTTACGATTTTCTAAAATCTCGGTTCTTTTTATTTTTTTATCGTAGAATGCTCAATCGTAATTCGTCAATCTACAATCGTCAGTCTATTTTAGTGTTCAGCCCACTCAATTTTGCTCAGGTCAACACCTTCTTTAAACATTTCCCAAAGCGGAGAAAGGTCTCTCAGGTGGTTAACGGCTTTCTTGGTGTTCTCAATTGCGTAGTCAACTTCTTCTTCGGTGGTAAAACGGCCCAAGCCAAAGCGGATTGAAGAGTGCGCCAAATCATCAGACAAGCCTAAGCTTTTCAATACGTATGATGGTTCTAAAGATGCCGAAGTACAAGCCGAGCCAGAAGATACGGCCAAATCTTTCATGGCCATCATCAAACCTTCGCCTTCTACATATTTGAAAGAAATATTGGCTACGTGTGGCAGTCGATGTTCGCGGTTGCCATTTACATAGCTTTCTTCCAAGGTGGTCAATGCGTTTTCCAGTTTATCGCGCAAAGCCGATAAGCGTTTGGCTTCTGATTCCATCTCTAACCTGCACAATTCGCAGGCCTTGCCTAAGCCCACAATGCCCGGTACATTCAAGGTACCCGAACGCATGCCGCGCTCGTGGCCGCCACCGTCCATTTGTGCGGTAACTTTAACCCTCGGGTTCTTTCTGCGTACATATAAAACGCCAACACCTTTAGGGCCGTACATTTTATGGGCACTGAAAGCCATCAAATCGATACCGTCTTCGTTTACGTTTACCGGAATTTTGCCCACGGCCTGCGTAGCATCGGTCATAAACAAAGCGCCATGTTTGTGTGCAATAGCCGAAATTTCCTTGATCGGTTGGATCACGCCGATTTCGTTGTTGCCATACATAATGGTTACCAAAATGGTTTTTTCGGTCATGGCCGCTTCAAGTTCCTGCAAATCGATCAAACCATCTTCTTTTACGTTCAGGTAAGTTACTTTGGCACCCAGTTTCTCCAGGTGTTTGCAGGTATCAAGTACAGCTTTGTGTTCTGTTGTGGCAGTTATGATATGGTTACCTTTGTCCTGGTACATTTCAAAAACGCCTTTGATACCCAAGTTATCGGCTTCTGTAGCGCCAGAGGTGAAAATAATTTCTTTGTCTGTACAACCAATTAGTTTTGCTACCTGCTCGCGCGCATAATCAACACCTTCTTCGGCTACCCAACCAAAGGCGTGGTTACGGCTGGCCGCATTGCCAAATTTGTTGGTAAAGTAAGGCAACATGGCCTCTAGCACTCTCGGATCAAGAGGCGTGGTAGCATTATTATCTAAGTAAATCGGAAGTTCCATCATCTATCAATTGTTATCAATACACAAAGATACGAAAAAAGTTTTCGAACAATTATAAATAATAGCTATGAAGCTATAGGTAAAACCCGCATTTTTACATTTGCTTAACTGTTTGAAACCAAGATGAACAAAATAGAACACATTGGCATTGCCATTAAAGACATGCAACAGGCCTGCCATACCTACGAAAAACTGCTCGGAACACCCTGCTACAAGACGGAGCCGGTCGAATCGGAAGGCGTAAACACGGCATTTTTTAAAGTGGGGCAGAACAAGATCGAACTGCTGGCCAGTACCCGCGAAGACAGCGCCATTGCCAAGTATTTGGAAAAAAAAGGCGAAGGCATTCATCATATTGCTTTTGATGTGGAAGATATCCATGCAGAAATGGAGCGCCTAAAAAACGAAGGCTTTACTTTGCTGAACGCCGAACCGAAAAAAGGTGCCGACAATAAACTGATCTGTTTTGTGCATCCCAAAGACAGTAATGGCGTGCTGGTAGAGCTTTGCCAGGAAATACGTTAGTTGACTAGATTGTTAACAGGATGCCGGGCGCCAAATTGTTGTGATAGGTTAACCATAAGCTGCCAACTGTAATTCAATGGAATTAGTTCAAGTCGTAATCGATTTATTAGAAGCCAGTTATTCGGATGTAACCTTTGATGGGTTGCACGTCGAATATGAAGCTGGACGTGGCAGGCGTTCAATATTTGTACATGATATCGATTATGCCGATGGCAGGCTGGTTTGGCATGAAACCGATGGCTCAAACAATCCTTACCTGGTGGTTTATGGCGACGGTGCTGTTTGGAGTTGGGCACCAATATCCGGTGGCGAAAATTCTGTTGATTTTGAATGCCTTTTGGTCGAGTGGTATCGAGAACACCTCCTTTTTATCTGTTTTGAAAAAAACAGGATCTACGTCAATTCGATGAAGGATAAAAAAAACAGGTCCTTTAGTTTTTATGGCGATCAGCTTAACAGAAAAGATGATATGCTCTATTGCCGTTTGTATAAAGAATTGGATATGGTGAGGCGGGTAAAACTGCCAGAGCTCATTGAAATGGAGCCCCTAAGTTTAGAACAGTGCCGAAAAGATGGGGTAGCGCCCGAAACTATAGGCGGGTTAAACGATTTGTCGTCAAAAAAATATCAATAAGTTAAGATAATGGCCGAAACAGCATCATTAATCAAAATAATCAGTAAGGATTTCGATATCGCCGAGAACTTGAGCGAAGAACAGCTTTACCAAATCTTGGTCAATTCGTTCGATTATTTGGTAGAAAACGATTTTTCGAAGCTTTTGCAGATTCTTTACCGGGCTGATGTTGACCAGTACAAGCTTAAGGAGCTGTTAGAAAGCAGCGATAACCAAAACTCGGCTGAAGTGATTGCCAAGGCCTATATCGACCGCCAAAAAGCAAAGATAGAAACCTGGAAAAAATACAGTTCGTAAGCAGGATTTGGCGTGGCAATGTATCTTCTTCGAATTTTAATTGATTTGCTGTTGTAAATGAAAAATAAAATTAAGATATTTGCATCCTCTAAAATTAGAGCAAAGAAACAAAAGACTAATTGAAACATTCATAAGTGGCGTTGCCAGCAAATTGCAACCTTATTCTTGGAGTTTCATACACATAAAACTTAAATAATATTCAAATGAAAAAAGATTTGCATCCATCAAACTACAGATTTGTTGTGTTTAAAGACATGTCTAACGACTATGCTTTCTTAACCAAATCATGCGTTGAGACAAAAGAAACTATTAAATGGGAAGATGGAAATGAATATCCATTATACAAATTAGAGATTTCTCACACTTCTCACCCTTACTATACCGGTAAAATGAAATTGGTTGATACCGCAGGCCGTATCGATAAATTCAAATCACGTTACGCTAAGAAATAATTTTAGCTTACGCATAAAATATTTGAAAGTCCCGTGCAAATGCCTCGGGACTTTTTTTATTTTTGTAGCTTATGACAATCAATTTATTTGATGACAAGTCTTGGCTTTCGCTAAGGCCGCTGACCTTTACCAGGCCTGTGGCAAATTTGAGGATAGGCATCTTGACCATTGCCGAAAAGTGGGCAAAATACCTCCATGCCGATTTTGGCTACTTAACGCAAGCTTACCTCAGCTCCAAATACCCTGCAATAGATTCGGCTCTTTATATTAATGGGTCAATTTGCCCTGACGAAGCCTTGCTCAATGCCGTTACGGCACTCCAAGATGGCGAGGCATTGGTCAAAAATGAACTGGTTATCGCTTATTTTTCTTCGGTTCGCTTATCGGCCAGCCAAGCCTTAACGCAATTGAAGCCTATAGCCTTTACTGGCGATTTTACGCACTTGGTTTACCCAGAGCAGTTATTTGGCTTTAATCCCATAGAGATAAGAAAAGATTTTGCCTTGCTTACCAAGGGCAGGACTTCTGCGCAGCTTGACAGTACCAATACCATTCTGGGCGACCATATCTTTGTGGAAGAAGGCGCAAAAGCTACCTGCAGCATATTCAACACTACTTACGGTCCCATCTACCTGGGCAAAAATTCGGAAGTTTGGGAGGCAAGCGCCATCCGTGGCTCATTTGCGCTTGGCGAAAATGCATCGGTAAAAATGGGTGCCAAGATTTATTCGGGTACTACAATCGGGCCAAATTGCCGAGTGGGGGGCGAGATTAACAATTCGGTAATCTGGGGCAACTCTTCAAAGGGCCACGAAGGCTATTTGGGCAATTCGGTGATGGGTGAGTGGTGCAATATTGGTGCCGACAGCAACAACTCTAACCTGAAAAACAATTATGCCAATGTAAAGCTATACGATTACGAAACGCAAAAAATGCGCGATACCACGTTGCAGTTTTGTGGCTTGATCATGGCCGACCATGCCAAATGTGGTATCAATACCATGTTTAATACCGGTTCGGTAGTGGGCGTAAGCGCCAATGTTTTTGGAGCAGGCTTTCCGCCTCACCATATTCCAGATTTTAGCTGGGGCGGTGCACAGGGCTTTGAAACTTACCGTTTAGACAAAATGCTGCAGACCACAGTAAAAGTGCTGGCCAGAAAACAAGAGGTTTTAAATGAGGCCGATCGGGCTATTTTGGCACATATCTTTGAAATAACAGAACAATATAGAGGGGTTTAACTCAACAAAGCAAAAAAAATTATGAGAAAGAAGATAGTTGCAGGCAACTGGAAAATGAATTTAGATTACCAAGAAGGGGTATCTCTTTTTTCGGAAATCGTAAATATGGTGAGAGACGAAAGAAAAGGTAATCAAATTGCCGTAATCTGTTCGCCGTTTATCCATTTGAACAGCTTGTCGCAATTAGCAGGCGGCGTAGTGAAGATTGGAGCCCAAAATTGCCATCAAAATGAAAGCGGGGCATTTACAGGCGAAATTTCGGCCAAAATGCTCAGCTCTGTAGGTTGCGAATATGTAATCATCGGCCACTCTGAGCGCAGGCAATACTTTGCCGAGTCGGATGCGCTTTTGGCTCAAAAAACCGGTTTGGCCCTTAAAAACAACCTTACGCCAATTTTTTGCGTAGGAGAAACCCTTGATGAACGCAACAATGGTAGCTATTACCACGTGCTCAAAACACAATTGGAAAATGGCCTGTTTAATTTAAGTGCCGATGATTTTGCCAAGATTGTTTTGGCCTACGAGCCTGTTTGGGCTATTGGTACCGGCTTAACCGCCACGCCAGAACAGGCACAGGATATCCACGCCTTTATCAGGGCCGAAATAGAGGCTAAATATGGCGCTAACATTGCCGATAATACCACGATTTTATACGGGGGCAGCTGCAACGCCAAAAATGCGCCTGAACTGTTTGCCCAACACGATATCGACGGTGGCTTAATTGGTGGCGCTTCCTTAAAATCGCGCGATTTTGTTGACATCATCAAAACCTTCAATTCCTAATGGATTATAAACAAGTAGCTTTTCAGTTTAGCCAGATCGAAGAATACCAGCAAGATTTATTGGTAGGCGCCTTGGGAGAAATCGGTTTTGATACCTTTGAAGATACCGACAAGGGCTTTGACGCCTTTATCTTGGCTAATCAGTTTAACGAAGCCGAGTTGAACGAGGTGTTGGCAAGCTTTGGCGATGAATTGCAGTACACTTACCTGGTAAGCGATATCGAGGCCCAAAACTGGAACGAAGAGTGGGAGAAGAATTTTAGTCCACTCATTATAACCAATAACTGCTACGTTCGGGCCACTTTTCACGAGGCGCAACCCCAATACGAATACGAAATCGTAATCGATCCCAAAATGGCCTTTGGTACCGGGCATCACCAAACAACCACCATGATGATGCAGTATATTCTCGAAACGGATGTGCAGGACAAAACAATACTCGACATGGGTGCCGGCACGGGCATATTGGGCATTTTAGCAGCGAAAAGGGGAGCGAGGCAAATCGTGGCCATAGACAACGACGAGGTTTGCCATCGCAGTACCATCGAAAATGCCGAATTGAACGAAGTAAGTAATCTGGTATCGTTTTGTGGCAGCAAAGAAGCTATCCCGGATACGCAGTTTGATATCATATTGGCTAATATCAATCGAAATATCTTGTTAGACCAGATTGAGGCTTATGATCGGGTTTTAAAAGAAAATGGCCTGATCTTCTTCAGTGGCTTTTATGAGAGTCCGGATTTGGACATGATCAAGGTGCACTGCGCCGGTTTCGGCCTGGTTTATGTAAGCCACAAGAAGCTCGGCGATTGGGTGGCTGCCCAATTTGTAAAAAAATAAATTATAAGGTTGAAAGGCCTGCCTATGGTAGGTGGGTTGCAATGTTTTGGCATTTCAACCTGAATTTCAACCTTGCTGCATTTTAACATTCAACATTAGCTATGCGTATACATTTTATAGCAATAGGCGGCAGTGCCATGCACAATTTGGCTATTGCCCTCCACAAGAAGGGTTTTAAGGTTACAGGTTCTGACGATGTAGTTTTTGAGCCGTCGAGCAGCAGATTGGCCAGCTATGGCCTTTTGCCGGCCGAAATGGGTTGGAACGAAGAGTCGATTACTCCCGATATCGATGCTGTTATTTTGGGCATGCATGCCCGGGTTGACAATCCGGAACTGTTGAAGGCCCAAGAAATGGGGCTGAAGATCTATTCTTATCCAGAGTATATTTACGAACAATCTAAAGACAAGTTAAGGGTAGTGATAGGCGGCAGCCATGGCAAAACCACCATTACTTCGATGATCCTGCACGTGCTCAATTATTACCAGCGCGATTTCGACTATTTGGTAGGGGCACAGCTCGCCGGCTTCGATACGATGGTTAAGGTAACCGATTCTGCTCCGGTAATTATTATTGAAGGAGACGAGTACCTGGCTTCGCCGATAGACCGCAGACCAAAGTTCCATTTGTACCATGCAAACATTGGAGTAATCAGCGGCATAGCATGGGACCATATCAACGTTTTTCCTACATTTGGGGAATATATTTCCCAGTTCAGCAAATTTATAGACACGATATCGCCCAACGGAAAATTGATTTATTGTGAAAATGATCCGGAATTAAGAAAAATTGTAATTAATTCTAAAGCAAATATTGAACGTATTCCATATGGTGTTCCGGCGCATGAAGTAATAGACGGAATAACATATATTTTACCTCAGCATACCCCGCTTAAGGTGTTTGGAGATCATAATTTAATGAACCTGAGCGCGGCCAGGTTGGTGTGTGGGCAATTGGGTATAAACGAAAATGATTTTAACCAGGCCATTGCATCTTTTTCTGGCGCTGCCAAGCGTTTAGAGTTGTTAAACGCTACTAAACAGACCAATGTGTACAAAGACTTTGCACATTCGCCGTCTAAGCTAAAAGCAACTATCGATGCCGTAAAGGCACAATTTAAAGACTGTCTCTTATACACATCTAAAAGGGGGGGGGGGGGGGGGGGGGGGGGGGGGGGGGGGGGGGGGGGGGGGGGGGGG
>NZ_JAELUC010000091.1 GCF_016429155.1 Pedobacter sp. ASV12
CCCCCCCCCCCCCCCCCCCCCCCCCCCCCCCCCCCCCCCCCCCCCCCCCCCCATTTTAGATGTGTATAAGAGACAGCTTTCAAACTGTTCGATGGCCACCGCATTGGCCCGAAGTCGATCCTTAAAAACCGAAGTTTCAAAATTTCGTTGCGCGGTATCGGCGGCCACTTCATCTATTTCTACGGCATGCACCTCAGCCTGATCAAACCGCTGGGCTAACATCAAAGCAATCACCCCTGTTCCTGTTCCAATATCCAAAATACGCTTGGGCGCTTCGCTTTCGGTCAACACGGCCAGCAATATGCCATCCGTATTGATTTTCATGGCGCAACCACTTTGGTCTACTTCGAACTGCTTGAACCTAAATATGCTCATCTTTCGTAAAGCTCTAAAGGCAAACCATCCGGGTCGGCAAAAAAGGCAAACTTCCGGCCGGTAAACTCATCGATCCTGATCGGCTCGGTCACAATGCCTTTAGCATTTAGTTCAGCAACTGTTTTTTGCACATCGTCTACCTCAAAAGCCAAGTGCCTCAAACCCGCAGCTTCTGGCCGCGAAGGCCGGGCAGGCGGATTTTCAAATGAAAAAAGCTCCAGCTGATAAATCCCGTTCACAGCCAAGTCGAGCTTGTACGATTTTCTTTCTTCGCGATAAACTTCTGCCAACACTTCAAACCCCAGCTGGTTCACGTAAAAGTATTTAGAGCGTTCGTAATCTGTACAAATAATAGCAATATGATGGATGCGGTTAAACATGGCGTTGAATTGCGGTAAGCAAATATTAATTTTTGAACTTTAAGATGACAAAGTTGCGTATTCTATCCTTCAAAATTGAATGATTTTTCATTAAAAAACGCTAAATTTGCGGCATCAAAAATAAAGCATGATTCATTTCTTTTTAAGTCAATCCGACACGATTTTTGTTTTGCAAACAGCTCAATCGCTCCTTTCAACTGATGTTCCTAAATTAGAATGGCTTTTCGGCGATGCCAAGTTGCAGCAAGAAACCATACTCAACGGTACTTTTGTTGGGCCGCGCGCGGCCATGATTACTCCTTGGAGCACCAACGCCGTTGAAATTACTCAGAATATGGGCATTGAGGGCATCATCAGGATTGAAGAATTTAAAAAGATAGGTGCCGATTTTTCCGACTTCGACCCCATGCTTTCGCAAAAATACGACCAGCTTGGACAGGATATCTATACCATCAATATCCAGCCCGAACCCATCTTGGAGATTACCGACATTGCTGCCTATAACAAACAGGAAGGCCTTTCTTTAAGCGACGAGGAGGTTGAATATTTAAATTCGCTTGCTCAAAAACTAGGCAGGGCATTAACCGATTCTGAAGTATTCGGCTTCTCGCAAGTCAATTCAGAGCACTGCCGCCATAAAATATTTAACGGAAAATTTGTGATTGATGGCGTAGAACAGCCTACTTCGCTGTTTAAGCTGATCCGCAAAACTTCTGAAGAAAATCCGAACGATATCGTTTCGGCCTACAAAGACAACGTCGCTTTTATCAAAGGCCCTGTTGTACAACAATTTGCACCTAAACGTGCCGACGAGCCCGATTATTACGCTACCAGCGATTTCGAATCCGTGATTTCGCTCAAAGCCGAAACCCATAACTTCCCCACTACAGTTGAGCCTTTCAATGGTGCGGCAACTGGTTCGGGGGGCGAAATCAGAGACAGGCTGGCTGGCGGACAAGGCTCTTTGCCCCTGGCCGGAACCGCCGTTTACATGACCGCCTTTTCGCGATTGGAAGAAAACCGCCCTTGGGAAAAAGCCATGGAAGCAAGGCAATGGCTGTACCAAACACCAATGGACATCTTGATCAAGGCTTCAAACGGTGCCAGCGATTTCGGCAACAAATTTGGCCAGCCCCTCATTACCGGCTCGGTACTTACTTTCGAGCATGAAGAAGATGCCCGCAAGCTGGGATTCGACAAGGTAATTATGCTTGCCGGCGGCATTGGTTACGGCAAGGCCAGTCAGGCGAAGAAACAAAAACCATCAACCGGCGACAATATCGTTGTGCTGGGCGGCGAAAACTATAGGATTGGAATGGGTGGTGCAGCCGTATCTTCGGCCGATACTGGTGCCCATGGAAGCGGCATTGAACTGAATGCCATCCAACGTTCTAACCCAGAAATGCAAAAAAGAGCGGCCAATGCTGTTCGCGGCATGGTAGAAAGCGATAACAACCTCATTATTTCTATCCACGACCACGGCGCTGGTGGCCACCTGAACTGTTTGTCGGAACTGGTAGAAGAAACCGGCGGCAAAATAGATTTAGACAAATTGCCGGTTGGCGACCCTACCCTTTCGGCCAAAGAGATCATCGGCAACGAATCTCAAGAGCGAATGGGATTGGTTATCAGTGCGGAGCATACCCAAACGCTGCAAAAAATTGCCGACCGCGAGCGTTCGCCTATGTATACCGTGGGCAAGGTAACCGGCGACCATCGTTTTACTTTCCAATCGGCCAGTACCGGTATCAAGCCAATGGATCTCGAACTGAAAGACATGTTTGGCAGTTCGCCCAAAATGGTGATGGAAGACCAGAAAGTTGACAGAAAATACAGCGACCTTACTTATAGCGATTCGCAAATTGCCACTTATGTAGAGCAGGTACTGCAACTAGAGGCTGTAGCTTCGAAAGATTGGCTAACCAACAAGGTAGACAGGTGCGTAGGTGGTCGCGTGGCCAAGCAGCAATGTGCCGGTCCGCTGCAATTGCCTTTAAACAACTGTGGCGTAATGGCCTTAGATTACCAAGGCAAGGAAGGCATCGCCACTTCGGTAGGCCACTCGCCGCTTTCTGCTTTGATTGACGCAGGCGCAGGAAGCAGAAATGCCATTGCCGAATCGCTTTCAAATGTGGTTTGGGCACCGCTTAAAGATGGCCTGAAAAGTGTTTCGCTTTCGGCCAACTGGATGTGGGCTTGTAAAAACGAAGGCGAAGATGCCCGTTTATACGAAGCCGTAAAAGCTTGTTCCGACTTTGCCATCGAATTGCAGATTAACATTCCAACCGGAAAGGATTCGCTGTCGATGAAGCAAAAATACAAAGATGGCGATGTAATTGCCCCGGGAACCGTGATTATTTCGGCCGCTGGCAACTGCAACGACATTACCAAAGTAGTTGAGCCTGTTTTGCAAAAAGACGGTGGCGCTATCTATTACATCAACCTTTCTAACGATGCCTATCACCTGGGAGGTTCTTCTTTTGCGCAGATTCTCAATAAAATCGGCACTTCGGCACCCGATGTTAAGGATGCCGTACAGTTCAGCAATGCTTTCAATACCATCCAGCAACTCATTAAGGAAGATAAAATCCAGGCCGGCCACGATATTGGCAGCGGAGGCTTGATCACCACCTTGTTAGAGCTTTGTTTTGCCGACCGCAATTTGGGCGCAAGCATTGATTTAACTGCTTTGGGCGAAGCAGACAGCACCAAAGTGCTATTTGCAGAAAACATTGGCCTGGTATTTCAGGCCACAGCCGATGCTGAGGAACTATTAAAAGCTAATGGCGTAACTTACCATAAAATTGGCGAGGTAAACCACCAGGCTACCTTGAAATTGGCCAATCATGGTGCCAATTTTAGTTTTGACATCGACCACCTTCGTGATGTATGGTTCAAGACTTCTTACCTTTTAGACCAAAAACAAAGTGGTCCTCAAAAAGCAAAAGAGCGTTTTGACAATTACAAAAACCAACCTTTAAAATATAGCTTCCCTACGCAGTTTACCGGCAAAAAACCGGTAATCGATTCGAGCAAGCCACGTCCGAAAGCGGCAGTTATCCGCGAAAAAGGCAGTAATTCGGAGCGCGAATTGGCCAATGCGATGTATTTGGCGGGTTTCGACGTCAAAGACGTACACATGACCGACCTGATTTCGGGCCGGGAAACTTTGGAAGACATCCAGTTTATTGGTGCCGTTGGCGGTTTTTCCAACTCCGATGTTTTAGGTTCGGCTAAAGGTTGGGCCGGTGCATTCATGTACAACGAAAAGGCAAGAGTGGCTTTGGCTAATTTCTTCAATCGCCAAGACACACTTTCGGTAGGCATTTGCAACGGTTGCCAGCTTTTCATAGAATTGGGCCTGATCAACAGCAACCACAGCGAAAAACCAAAAATGCTACACAACGAAAGCCATAAACACGAAAGTATCTTTACTTCTTTAACTATCCAAGAGAACAATTCGGTGATGCTTTCTTCGTTGGCAGGCAGTACTTTGGGCGTATGGGTATCGCATGGCGAGGGCCGTTTCCAGTTGCCTTACGAAGAATCCAAATACCATATCGTATCTAAATACGGCTACGAAAGCTATCCGGCTAATCCAAACGGCTCAGACTACAACACGGCCATGCTTTGCGACGAAACAGGCCGCCATTTGGTAATGATGCCACATATTGAACGTTCTTTATTCCAATGGCACTGGGCTAACTATCCAAAAGGGCGCCAAGATGAAGTTTCGCCTTGGATGGAAGCCTTCGTAAACGCCAGACAATGGATCGAGCAACAAGGCCAATAAGCAACAAAATATCAAAAGCTATCTCCAAATGAGGTAGCTTTTTTTGTTGGCAGGCTACTGTACAGGCCATATCGAGGCGAAGAACATCAAAAATTGCGATTTCACCTCTAAAATGGCCGTTATTTTGGCAATTATTTGTATGTTTGGGCATGTTCAACATCATCAAACGATGAATAGCGTTGAACCAAACAAAGCCAAACCCCGCCAGGTTGCCGGCCCCAATCAGATATAGATTTTAGCATTTTTGCGCCAATTGTATAGAAAACAAGTATGTGCGGGATAACAGGATTTATCGATCATACAGGAACCTTAACGGAGCAGCATCTCCGAAAAGCGTCTGCCTCCATCGCCCATCGCGGCGGCAATGGCAGCGGCTTTATTATCGATACCCAAGCCCATTACACTTTAGCCATGGCCAATGAGCGTTTGGCCACCATAGACCTGAGTCCCAAAAGCCAACAGCCACTTACTTCCAACTGTGGCAATTACAGCATTACTTTTAATGGCACCATTTACAATTATCTCGAATTGAGGGAGGCCCTGATCAAATACGGCATTGCCTTTTCTACGTTAACCGACACCGAAGTAATCCTTGAAAGTTATAAGCGATGGGGCTACAAGGCCTTCGAAAAACTCGACGGTTCCTTTGCTTTCGCCTTGTTCGACAGGAAACAAAATCAGCTGCTGCTGGCCAAAGACGAAATAGGCGCCAAGCCCTTGTATTATTTCAAGCAAAAAGGCTGCTACGCCTTCGCCTCCGAAATCAGGGCTTTGCTGCAGTACCCCGCTATTGAAAAGGCGATTAGCCCTAATGCGCTGGCTACTTATTTCAGGTACGGCTACTTCATCGGCGAAGAAACCATTTACCAGCACATCTACAAGTTTAAAAAAGGCATGCTGACCACGATAGACATCCACAGTGGCAACAGTTACGACAGTCCGTTAACCATGCGCAAGCCTCCGCAGGTTGCAAACGAAACGCAAAGCGAAGAAGAAATCCTGGCTAAAATCGAGGAACTGCTAACCGAATCCATTTTAAAAAGAAACGTGGCCGATGTGCCTATAGGCTTATTGCTGAGCGGTGGCTATGATAGCGCCACAACTGCAGCCATTTTGCAAAAAAACCAAACCAAAAGGATAAAAACCTATACGCTCGGCTTTAAAGGCGAAAAACTTGACGAGGTGCCACAAGCTCGAAAAATAGCCGAGTACCTCAAAACCAATCACCACGAGCTCTACCTCGATAAAAACCAGGCACGAATGATCCTGAAGGAGCTGCCAGAGGTTTTTGATGAGCCCATTGGCGATAGCGGCGCCATTCCCTTAATGTTTATCGCATCGAACGTAAATAAAGAATATAAGGTATTGCTCAGCGCCGAAGGTGGCGACGAGCTTTTTGGTGGCTATCGAACGTACTCGCGTGCCTTGCAGTTTGAACGGTTGCAAAAAAGAAAAATCCCGAAACTGATTAAACGTTTGGTGCTGGGGCTGCTCAAAAAAACGCGTCCGCAGCTAAAGGAGGTCATAGAAGCCGAAAACCTGTTGGCCAAATACCTCGAAATCAACGCCAGCTTTACGCGCCACCAGATCAATAGGTTGCTCAATACGAGCAACGCGCCCAGCAAGGGCATAGAACGAAAGGCACAAAACATCAAAGACCTGTTGATTTACGACCTGCACAACTACCTGCCCAATAATATTCTTTTTAAAAGCGAGCGGTGTTTTGCGCATTATGGCATAGACAACCGTGATGCCTTGCTCAAAACCGACCTTGTTGAGTACCTGGCCACCCTGGATTCGAAATGGTTTATCAAAGACGGCGAACAGAAATACCTGCTCAAAAAAATCACCAATAAATACATCCCGGCCTCTTACCTCAAAAAACCACAAAAAGGCTTTGGCATTCCACTGGCCAACTGGCTTAAAACTTCTTTCAAGCCCTTGATAGAAACCTATCTTTCGGCCGAAAAACTAAACAGCCATGGCTTGCTTAACCTGAAGGAGGTGCAGAAAATCAAAAACAACTTCTATACCAACGGCTCCGCCTACAATGCCCAAAAGGTTTGGTTGCTGCTGCAATTCCAAATGTGGCACGAAAGATGGGTGGCGTAAAATAAAAAAGCGGTGACAAAATCACCGCCTTTGGAGCACTTTCGGAGCGTTACCTTTATATTATGGTGTGATGGTATAATTAATCGGCATATTGTAGCGAACCCTAACCGCTTGTTTGTTTTGACGGCCGGCTTTCCACTTAGGCGATTTCTTGATCACGCGCATGGCTTCCTCATCACAGCCGCCACCAATGCCCTTCACTAGGTTCACGTTACTGATAGAACCATCGGTTTCGACCACAAAACTTACATATACCTTTCCCTGAATGCCATTTTCTTGTGCCATATAAGGATACCTTAGGTTTTTTTGGATAAATTTGGCCCAGGCCGCCATCCCACCCGGAAATTCCGGATATTCTTCTACACCTGCCAATTCAACAATGGCACCCGGTTCGTTAGTACCTGTTGTTGCATTTCCGCCACCCCCACCTGTATTCGTGCTCGGCTCAACGGCATTTACTTTTCCAGCAACACCCTCTTGCGTGGTATTAGAAATTACCGCCTCTTGAACCTGCGCCGTTGTTGGTGGCTCTTCAATAGTTTCCTCCACCATTTTAATATTGGCAGTTAGCTTAACCGATTTAACGGGCGCAGGATCTTTGATGGGTTCAGCCTTGGCAGGCTCCTCTTTTTTCGGCTCTTCCTTCTTCATTTCGTGGATGGGCTGCTGCGACAATTCTACCGGAATAACCTTATCGGCTATTTCTTTAGGCTCGTGCGCAAACATTTTAGCATAGATCATAGGCCCTACAAACAGCATTGCAAACAAAGGCGCCACGATCATAAACGATCTGAACAAGATACTTGCCGACTGCATCCTTAAGGCGTAAGCGCCATAATCCTTGTTTCTGTTGTTGAATACGAGAGCGAGCCACTCGCTGCCGTACAAATTTGATGAATTGTTGAACATAGCTTTTAGGTTTTTCAACTATGATGTTAGTTGATTAGATATTCCATAAAGCAATTCAAAATATTTTTTTTTTGACCTCTTGGGAAGCCTGCACCTGTGAAGTTTTAGAAACGTTGCATGCCTAGGCTCGAGTTAAACTTTACAAGTATTAGCAAGCATCAAAAATATTTATCCACATCAAACCCTATTTATTTCTAGAAATTTTGAAGAAAAAAATCGTATTTTAACAAAAAATAACATTTTTTATCACCAAAAAATCAATTATCATTGAAAAAACAGATTAAAAAATATATTTTTGGACAAAATTTTAAACTAATCCATGAAAAGTCTAAGAACTATTGCTCTAAAAGAGGCGCAAACCAGAGTATCACCTGAAGTTAAGGCCCCTTCTACTAAAATTTCTGAATTTTTCGGTTCAAATGTTTTTGACAAGAAAAAAATGAAGGACTACTTGTCCAAAGAAGTTTTCGAAAAACTAATGGCATCCATTGGTCAGGGAGAACTCATCAACCAGGAAGATGCCAATCAGATTGCGTCGGCAATGAAAACTTGGGCCATGGGCAAAGGTGCTACCCACTATACGCACTGGTTTCAGCCATTAACAGGTTCAACTGCCGAAAAACACGATTCGTTTTTTGAGCCAAGCGGCGACGGCGCTATCGAGAAGTTTTCTGGCAGCGCATTGGTACAACAAGAACCAGATGCTTCAAGCTTCCCTAACGGTGGTATCCGCAATACGTTCGAGGCCCGTGGCTACACGGCTTGGGACCCTTCTTCACCTGCATTCATCATGGAAAGCAAAGCAGGCAAAACCCTTTGCATTCCAACTGTATTTGTTTCTTATACCGGCGAAGCCTTAGATTACAAAGCTCCATTGCTAAAGGCATTGGCCGCTATGGACAAAGCTGCCGTTGATGTTTGTCAATATTTCGATAAAAGCATCACTAAAGTGAATGCTTCATTGGGTATCGAGCAAGAATATTTCTTGGTTGATTTAGCCCTATACAACGCCCGCCCTGATTTGGTATTGACTGGTCGTACCTTGTTCGGACACATGTCTGCAAAAGGCCAACAACTGGAAGACCACTATTTCGGCTCTATTCCTGAGCGCGTATACGCTTACATGGTAGATTTCGAAAATGAGGCGCTTAAATTAGGCATCCCTCTAAAAACCCGTCACAACGAGGTTGCACCTTCGCAATTTGAGTGTGCCCCTATTTACGAAGAAATCAACTTGGCTATCGACCATAACCAATTGTTAATGGATTTGATGGACAAGGTTGCCTTAAGACATAACTTTAAAGTATTATTGCACGAAAAGCCTTATGCAGGCATCAATGGATCGGGCAAGCACAACAACTGGTCGCTAATTACCGATACCGGCAAAAACTTGTTGGCTCCAGGCAAAACGCCTAAAAACAACTTGATGTTCCTGACTTTCTTCGTAAACACCATTAAAGCGGTGCACGAACATGCCGATTTGTTGAGAGCCAGCATTACTTCAGTAAGCAACGACCACCGTTTGGGTGCCAACGAAGCTCCTCCTGCAATCATTTCTATTTTCTTAGGACAACAGTTAGACGAAATTTTAGATGAAATCGAGCATTCTCGCATCAGCAAGAAAGCCAAAGAAGACAATGGTTTGTGGCTAGGCATCCCTAAAATTCCGCAAATCTCTTTAGATAACACCGATCGTAACCGTACTTCTCCTTTTGCCTTTACCGGCAACAAATTCGAATTGAGAGCGGTAGGTTCTTCGGCTAACTCATCTGCTCCAATGACTGTATTGAACGCGATTGTTGCAGACCAATTGACCAAGTTTAAGATTGATGTAGATAAATTGATCAAAAAAGGCGACAAAAAAGACGTGGCTTTGTTAACCGTGATCAAAAGATACATCAAAGAATCAAAAGACATCCGTTTCGAAGGCAATGGCTATAGCCAAGAATGGGCTGATGAGGCTGCCAAACGCGGTTTGTCGAACATCAAAACTACGCCAAAAGCTTTGGACGCCTATGTAAGCGACAAATCAACCGACCTGTTTGTTAAAACCAACATCTTCAGCAAACGCGAACTGCATGCCCGCCATGAGATTTTGCTAGAAAGCTTCTACAAAAAACTACAGATCGAGGCCAGAGTAATGGGCGAAGTAACCAACAGTCAGATTTTGCCTGCAGCTATCGCCTATCAAAATACCTTGATCGAAAATGCCAAAGGACTTAAAGAACTTGGCTTGAGCAAAGAAGCCATCGCTACGCCATTGGCGATCATCGAAAAACTTTCTGAGCACATCGGTATTGTTAAGAAAAGCATCGATACCATGCTTGAAGAACGCAAGAAAACCAATGCCATCGAAGACAGCCGCGACAAGGCAATCGGTTATGACGAGAAAGTTAAAGTTTACTTTGACACCATCCGTTACCATACTGACAAATTGGAGCAAATTGTTGACGATAGCGTTTGGCCATTGCCAAAATTCAGAGAATTACTCTTTTTAAAATAGAAACTTTAAATTTAAGGTTAAAGCGCCCCGAAATTCGGGGCGCTTTTTTTTATTTTGCTTGTTTATATTGACGGGTAAGCAATTCATCTATGCTTAATTTCCCCGCACCAAAAAACAGCAAAACCAATAACATCGCTATATAATAAAGCGGTATTTCGAAACCATTGTTGCCTGCTTCAAATCCATTAGCCCAGTGCACTGTAGCAATGGCCACTAGCATGGTAACGATTAAAGGAATGGCGATTAACCGCGTGCCCAAACCAAGAGCCAACAATACTACTCCGAGCACTTCTGTACCTGTGGCCAGGTATGCGTTTACATGCGGCAAGGGGATACCAATTTCTTCAAACCAAGATGCAATATCAGCAATGTTGGCCAGTTTCATTTTCGCGGGTCCATAAAAACCATAGGCGAGCACAAGCCTAAGCGAAAGCAATGGCAACCACTGGACCTTGTTGAACAGGGCTACAGTTGCGAAATACTTTGTACGTATTTTCATATTCAATAAAAGATTAATTTATAAAACCGAGCAGCAACTGCTGTTCGATGGCTTTTGCTATAAAACCAGCCACCATATCCCTATCGGCCATGGATAAGGCCAACTGGTATTCGCTTTCAAACCTGCCCAACAACTGAGGCAGCGTTAAAGCTTCGCCGGCCAAATACTCGACGACCCTAAACATTGCAGGCGACAATTCGTTGAACTTTACCTCTCCTTCCTTATCGCGATGGGCAACTACATAATAATCGCTTTTATCTTTTTCAATGATTTGGAGAGGGTTTTTAAGATGTACAGGATACCTGAATAACAGCATAGCCAATTCTGGATTAAGCACCAGCTTATCTTCCAAACTATTTCCTATCTGCCTATAGCCGACAACCCGGTCTTCCATCATAAATAATTCTATCTCTATCCATTCAAACCATAACAGGTCTTTTAGAACCGGGTATTTGATTAGAATTGGATGCTGTTTTTCTATGAGATAGGCATAAAACTCCTTTGGCATATACCAAACCTGTGGAGAATGACATGGATGTTTGGAGAGAAAATCGTCTACCGTATTTTTCCATTCTTTTTTAGACAGCAATTCAAATGTTAACGGATAGGCATTTTCGAGGGTATCGTTAACTACATTGGAAACCAATCTTCTGTAATACGATACATTTTTTCGGTTAACGCCAGGAATATGCGTCATTTTTCCGGTACGGCAGTATGCTGCCAATGCCGATTGATGTTGAAAAGTTGTTGTTGTATCAGGCTGCTGCATAAGGCTGTACTTTAATTGCTTTGTTCTTGATCGATTTCAGTTTATCCATTTCCTGCTGCAGCTCGCCCATCTCAGGGATATTAAAATCGCGTTCCAACAATACCGGCACATCCCTTCCCAACTGCTGCATGGCAAAATCAAACAGCTCATATACCGGATCTACAATGGCTTCGCCGTGCGTATCGATGATCAGCGTATCCGACACCTGCAAATGGCCAGCCATGTGGATATAACTCACCTTATCCATTGGCAATTGCTTTAAAAACGCCTTGGCATCATAGCCGTGGTTAAAGCTGTTCACATAAACATTGTTCACATCCAGCAACAGGCCGCAGTTTGCCTCGGTTATGATTGCGTTAATAAATTCGATTTCTGATAGTTCTGGCGCAACAGGCGTATAATAGCTTACAATTTCTATAGCGATCTGCCTTTCTAACACATCTTGTACCGTCCTGATCCTCCCTGCCACATGCTTCACCGCCTCGGCTGTAAAAGGAATGGGCAAAAGATCGTACAAATGGGCATTGTCACACTTGGCATAGCTTAAATGTTCAGAATAAATGCGCGCGCCTGTTTCGGCTAAAAACGTCTTGACCTTACTCAAAAATTCAAAATCTAATTCGTCGGGACTCCCAACAGAAAGCGACAAGCCATGTGTAAACAACGGATACTTTTCTAAGGCCCTACGGAATTGTTTTTTCCAAAAGCCTCCAACACCTATCCAATTTTCGGGTGCCACTTCGATAAATTCCGGTCTCAAAGCTGTATTTCCCAGAAATTCGGAAGCAAAATCTTTTCTATAACCTATGCCTACCATTGTTTTAAGACTTAAAGATTTTAGGTGAGCGATCTCACCTAAAATCTGGTTCAACGCTGTGTTATCCTTTTGTTTTTGGTTTGGTCTTTTTGTCGCCACATTTGCCTTCGCCACATTTACCTTCCTTGCCTTTTTTCGCAACAGAATCTGCTTTGCCTTTTGCGCCGCATTTAAGATCTAGGCTTTTGACACCTGTTTCTCCCTTTGTCAATAAATTTGTTCTCAGTTCTTCGGCAGTGCCCAAACTGTTGTGACTAAACAGGCCCGATGCACTAGCTGTAAAACCTGATACTGCGATAATAGCTCCTGCGATTAGTGAACTGGCGATCATGCTTTTTTTCTTTTCCATGTTGTTAAAATTTTGATTTTAAGATTTCTTTCCTGTTTAGTAGCGCAAGCGAGTCAAACCTTACAAAAAAAATTTTCTCCAGTTAAAGAAACCTGAAAAGCCATCCCGATTTACTGTCCGTTTTTCCCTTAAAACCGCTATCTTTGTAGCAACATGAGCGATAACAGGTACAACCAACGTGGCGTTTCGGCCTCGAAAGAAGATGTGCACAATGCCATCAAAAACATCGACAAGGGAATTTTTCCGCAAGCATTCTGCAAAATCATTCCGGATATTTTAGGAAACGACGAAAACTACTGCAACATCATGCATGCCGATGGCGCGGGAACCAAGTCTTCGCTGGCTTACACCTACTGGAAAGAGACCGGCGATATTTCGGTTTGGAAAGGGATTGCCCAGGATGCCATCATCATGAACCTGGACGATCTGATCTGCGTGGGCGCTACCGACAATATCTTGTTATCCTCAACCATTGGGCGCAACAAAAACCTTATTCCTGGTGAAGTTATTGCGGCCATTATCAATGGCACCGAAGAAATTTTGGCCGAATTGCGCGAATTGGGCATTTCTATCTACTCTACTGGAGGCGAAACCGCCGACGTGGGCGATTTGGTAAGAACCATTATCGTCGATTCGACCGTAACCTGCCGCCTCAAACGTGAAGAGGTCATCAGCAACCATACTATCCAGCCCGGCGATGTGATTATCGGCTTGGCTTCTTACGGACAAGCCAGCTACGAAAGCGAGTATAATGGTGGCATGGGCTCTAACGGATTGACTTCTGCCCGTCATGATGTATTTGAAAAATCGATAGCCAATAGTTACCCAGAAAGCTTTGACCCTGCCGTACCTCTGGATCTTGTATTTTCTGGCGGCAAGAAATTAACCGATCTGGTAGCCATCGACGATCAACATAGTATAACCGCAGGCAAACTGGTACTCTCTCCTACCCGTACGTATGCCCCGGTGCTTAAAAAAATACTGGACCAATACAGAAAAGACATCCATGGCTTGGTTCACTGCAGCGGTGGTGCACAAACCAAGGTATTGCATTTCATTAATAACGATATACATGTAATTAAGGATAACCTGTTTCCTGTTCCACCTTTGTTTAAACTGATCCAAGAACAATCGGGCACCGACTGGAAAGAAATGTATAAGGTATTTAACATGGGGCACCGCATGGAAATTTATGCGCCTGCCGCCATTGCCGAAGACCTGATTGCCATTTCAAAAAGTTTTAACATCGATGCCCAAATTATTGGCCGAGTAGAGAAAGGCGAACAAAAACAAGTGACCTTAACCAGCGAGAAGGGAACTTTCGTTTACAACTAACCCAAAAGGATATTAAAAAAGCCCCGACAAAATCGGGGCTTTTTATGTTGGTTAGCGTAGCTAAGTTTTAACCAATTTTTGCCTTGAATAAATCTACGGTTCGTTGCCAAGCCAGTTTAGCGGCAGTTTCATTATACCGGGTTGGCGAAGTATCGTTGTTAAAGGCATGGTTTACGCCATCATAGATATAGAGTTTGTAATTGATATGGCTGGCTTTTAGGGCTTGCTCGTAAGCCGGAATGCCCGCGTTGATCCGTTCATCCAATCCGCCGTAGTGCAACATAATGCTGGCCTTTATTTTAGGCACGTCTTCGGCCTTTGGCTGGGCGCCATAGTAAGCTACCGCGGCCATCAGATTTGGATCATTAACTGCCAGTTTATTGGCCATGCCCCCGCCCCAGCAAAAACCTACACAAGCCGTTTTGCCATTGCCATCTTTGTGTTTTCTCAAATATTCCAATCCTTTAAGATAGTTTTGCAGATTCTTATCGGCATCAAGCTTGCCAATCAGTTCGCGACCTTTATCTTCATCTGCCGGCGTTCCACCAAACGGAGAAAGTGCGTCTATGCCTAAAGCCAGAAAGCCTTCGGCTGCCATACGTTTAGTTACATCGATGATATGTGGATTAAGCCCTCTGTTTTCATGAATCACCACGACGCCTCCTAAGTTTTTTTTGTTTTTGGGTTTGGCCAATACGGCTTTCATTTCGCCATCGGCGCCTGCATAGCTGACATTTTCAACGCTGATATCTTCGCTATGAAAACCAGCTGCACTTGCATAGTTGTTTTCGAGCATGGGCAGAACGCTCAATGCCAGTGCCGTGCTTCCAGTTAGGATAGCTAACTTTTTCATAAACGCTGCCCTGCTCAACCGGCTATGGGGGGTCTCTTATACACATCTGACGCTGCCGACGAACCACGACATGGGTGGTTGTGGGGGGGGGGGGGGGGGTGGAGAGAGGGGGGGGGGGGGGGGGGGGGGGGGGGGGGGGGGGGGGGGGGGGGG
>NZ_JAELUC010000092.1 GCF_016429155.1 Pedobacter sp. ASV12
AGATGTGTATAAGAGACAGCCGTTACGGTATGCGAATGCTCCTCAATAGCCACTACCGTTAAACAAACGCCATTGTGGGCAACACTTTGGTCAATCTTGAGCTCATGGCTGATGTCGGATTGAATGGTAAAATGCAGATTGCTGCCTTCGGCAACAACCTTCTCTACTTTTCCTAGGGTTTCGATAATTCCGGTAAACATCTTAAATATAGTTTTTCCTGTTCCTTAACCAGTTGCTTTGGCTTTGTTCGCTTTCGGCACTTTGGTTTAAGGCTGTTTTTTCCTGTTGCAACATCTTAACGGCTGTTAAGGCGGCCAACATGGCCTCCTCTTCGCTTTCGCTCCTTAAACTATCGGAATTAAAATATTTGCCCACAAAATGGGTGTCGAATTTGCCCGAAGTAAAGGCCTCGTGCTGCATGACAAATTTACCAAAGCCCAGCGTAGTTTGTATGCCTGTAATGTCATATTCGTCGATGGCACGGATCATGCGTTCGATGGCTTCTTCCCTATCCTTGCCATAGGTAATCAGCTTGGCAATCATCGGGTCATAATAAATCGGAATTTCCATTCCTTCTTCAAAACCATCGTCAACTCTTACACCATTGCCTTTGGGCGTGCGGTAGGTTTGCAAGGTACCGATATCGGGCAGGAAATTATTCAGCGGATCTTCTGCATAAACGCGCAGTTCCATGGCATGGCCATTAATTTTCAGGTCCTCCTGTTTAAAGCTCAATGCCTCGCCCCTGGCTATTTTAATCTGTTCTTTAACCAGATCCAATCCGGTAATCATTTCGGTAACCGGATGCTCTACCTGCAGGCGGGTATTCATTTCCAAAAAGAAGAAATCGAGGTTCTCGTCTAGGATAAACTCTACCGTACCTGCCCCCACATAGTTTACTGAGCGGGCCACATCAACGGCACAACGGCCCATTTTTTCCCTGATCTCGGGCGTAAGCACGGCCGATGGAGCTTCTTCAATTACCTTTTGGTGCCTGCGCTGTACCGAGCATTCGCGCTCGAACAAATGCACAATATTGCCGTGGGTATCGCCCAGCACCTGGATTTCGATATGGCGAGGCGAGGTTACATATCTTTCGATAAACACCGACCCATCGCCGAAAGCCGAAGTGGCTTCGCTTACTGCCAAGTGCATCTGCTCGTCGAAATCGGCTACTTTTTCTACAATGCGCATGCCTTTGCCACCACCGCCTGCAGCGGCCTTGATCAGGATGGGGAACCCAACCTCAATGGCACGTTGTTTGGCCTCTTCAATATCGGTTATAGCTTCTTCGGTTCCCGGTACCATCGGAATGTTGTATTGGAGTGCAGCGGCCTTGGCCGACAGTTTATTGCCCATAATCTCCATGGCTTCGGGTGTTGGACCAATCAAAATCAACCCGGCTTCTTTTACCGCACGGGCAAAAGCTGCATTTTCAGACAAAAAGCCATAGCCTGGATGGATGGCTTGTGCACCGGTAGCTTTGCAGGCTTCGATTATCTTTTCGCCAAGCAGGTAAGATTGGTTTGATGGCGCCGGGCCAATACAAATCGCCTCGTCGGCATAGCGCACATGCAGCGCCGAGCGATCGGCCTCAGAAAAAACAGCCACTGTTTTGATACCCATTTCCCTTGCCGAACGCATTACGCGCAAAGCAATTTCGCCACGATTGGCCACTAATATTTTGTTCATACAGTATTTTGGTTGCCAGCTTGGGCCGGCAGTTTTCAATTCACAATTTAGCCCGTTTAACTACAGCTTACATCAAGTTTAATTGCCTGCGAAACCTTGTTTATCCTTACACATGCAACCCCTTGATGTTGTTTATTGCCTGATCAACCATAGCGGAAGAAACATCTAAATGGGTCACAAATCTAATGGTTTTATCGGAAGTGCTGTTACACAAAATACCTTTGCTTTCTAAAGCTTTGACTACATGGTCGGCTTTGAGGCCTTTGGCCACTTCAAAAAGTACGATATTGGTTTCGACCGGCGTCACCGATTCTACGTAACTGGTCTGTTGCAGGGCTTCGGCTAGGGCTTTGGCATGCTGGTGGTCTTCGGCCAGGCGGTTTACGTGATGGTCGAGCGCATAAATACCGGCTGCCGCCAAAAATCCTGCCTGGCGCATCCCTCCGCCCAATACTTTTCTAATTTTTAAGGCTGTTTTAATGGTAGCTTTCGAACTGAGCAATACAGAGCCTACAGGTGCGCCCAAGCCTTTGGACAAACAAACTGAAATCCCATCGAAATAATGACCGTAATCTTTGGCTTTATCGCCAGTTGCCACTAAGGCATTGAAAATCCGGGCGCCATCTAAATGAAGTTTTATTCCTTTTATGGCACACAGATTATGAATGGGTGCGATTTGGCCAAGGGTATAGCATTTGCCACCTCCTTTGTTTACGGTATTTTCGAGCACTACCAAACTTGAATTGGGATAATGGATATTATCGGCATTGATTTCAGGTTCGATCATTTCTGGGGTCAAAATACCTCTCTCGCCATTAAGCAAACGTACCGAAGCCATCGAGTTGTAGGCAATGCCTCCGCCTTCGTAGCGATACACATGCGCCGTTTGGTCGCAGATGACTTCATCCATAGGCTGGGTAAAGCACTTGATGGCAATCTGGTTGCTCATAGTACCCGAAGGGCAAAACAGTGCGGCTTCCATGTTGAACATAGTGGCCAGCTTTTCTTCCAAGGCATTAACGGTTTCGTCTTCGCCAAAAACATCGTCGCCTACCTTGGCTGTCATCATCGCATCGAGCATACCGGGCGTTGGCTTAGTTACGGTGTCGCTCCTAAAATCTATCTTGTTCATTTGTTATCAGCATTAAAGGGATTAAGATAAAAGGAAATATCTAATCTGCCAGCAAATTAAAAAACTCCTTTGCAAAAAGCCTTATTGATTTTGTAATATTATCGGTAAAAAGCTATAAAAGCAATAATTAAACAGGGTAGCGCTTAGCTCAATGTTTTTCACCATTAAGGAATTAAGAAAACATTTAGGCAGGTGTGCCAGTCACAAACATCGACCTTAATGCCTCTCAATGCCTTCATGTTTAAAACTATGGTAACCATTAAGGAATTAAGAAGACTTAACTGCGTTATAAGGCAAACATCAGCCTTAATGTCCTTAAAGCCTTCATGTTTAAAACTATGGTAACCATTAAGGAGTTAAGAAGAATTAAGTGCGTTATAAAGGCAAACATCAGCCTTAATGTCCTTAAAGCCTTCATGTTTAAAACTATAGTAACCGGTAAAGGCTAACGATATTATACTTAATTTTAAACTATTGCCAATTTTAAGAAACACATAGTTAATCGGCGAGCAAATTAAAGAATTCATTGACGAAAGGCTTCATCGACTTTGAGATGTTATCGGTAAAAAAATTAATCAAAAGGCCTTGAGGCGCCCCTACCAATTTCATATAAGTCAAAATCTGCGCTTCATGAACCGGCAATAGATGTTCGACAGCTTTTAGCTCGACAACAACCAAATTATTTACCAATAAGTCTAATCTTAGTTCTGTATTTATCTGCATCTCATCATAAAACACGGGGACTATCAATTGTTGTTTCACATCAAATCCATTCTTCAGCAATTCATAATATAGACACATTTGATAAACACTTTCAAGCAAACCTGGTCCAAGCGATTTATGAACCTTAATTGCACAACCTGTTACCTGATACGATAAATCAGTAATATCCCTTTTTGTCATCGCCCCACCTGTTAAAACTTATAGGAATAAAAATAAGATTTAATTTTTAAATCCGCCATTAGTTTTTTCAGTATTTAGAAATTAAGAACACATTTAGGCAGGTGAGTTCATCGCAAATATAAACCTTAATTGTCCCTGAATGCCTTCATGTTTAACCTATGGCAACCATTAAGGAATTAAGTAGATCAAGTACGCTATAAAGGCAAGCATCAACCTTAATTGCCCATGAATGCCTTCATGTTTAACCTATGGCACCATTAAGGAATTAAGAAGATCAAGTACGCTATAAAGGCAAGCATCAACCTTAATTGCCCTGAATGCCTTCATGTTTAACCTATGGCAACCATTAAGGAATTAAGAAGATTAAGTACGCTATAAAGGCAAGCATCAACCTTAATGCCCCTGAATGCCTGCATGTTATGGCAACCATTAGGAATTAAGAAGATTAAGTACGCTATAAAGGCAAGCATCAACCTTAATGCCCCTGAATGCCTGCATGTTTGAATAAATGTTAATTCGCAATAAACTCATAAAACGCCGGAAATTCGCGTCGCCAGAACCATTCGCGGTGTTTGCCATCGGCTTTTTCTACCAGTTTTACGTCTTTGCCCGCCTTAAGGAGCTGCTCTTTTTCAGTGCCTAGCAAAACCTGATAAACGCTTTCCATATCTCTGGTCATCATTGTGCCCTCCAAAGCACCTGCCACCAGATAAACCTGATGCCCTTTTAAGGCAACACCAGCATTTTTAATGTCGGTTTCGATAGCCTTGCCAAGCCAAAATGCCGGAGAAAAAATACCGGCTTTGCCGTAAACATTGGGATAGGCCGCCATGGCATACATCGAAATCAAGCCACCCATCGAACTACCCGCTATTGCCGTATGCTTGCTGTCTCTCAAAGTTCGATAATGCTGATCTATATAGGGCTTTAGGGTTTCGGCCAAAAAAGCCACATAAGCTTTACCCTTGCCTTTTCCATATTGGCTATCGTAGAGATTGTATTCCTTAAGCCTCTCGCTACCTCCATTCGCAACAGCTACCACGATATATTCTTGCGCCCCTTTGGCAATCAGGCTGTCCAATATTTCATCAACTCCCCATTCGCCAAAACCAGCAGTTGATTGATCGAACACATTTTGTCCATCGTGCATGTACAGCACTGGGTACTTTTGCTTCGATTTGGCATACGAAGGCGGCAAATAGATCCAAATGCTTCTTTTGTTATGGAGCTGAGGCATTTCAAAGGCGCTATCCAACAAGTGTACGTTTGTTGTTGCGGTAGATTGGGGCGCTTCTTTCTTAAAGGCATCGGCCCAGGCGGCAACGTTTAGCCGGATAAGCGTATCTTTTTTAAGCGTGAAGCTCCGATTGGCGATGGCCTGTCCGCTGCTTGCACTTTCCACCTTGCTCCAATCGCCACGGGTAATTTTAAACTCGTAGTTGCCAAGGGGGAGGGATTTTTCCAAGACATAGCTCCCTGTCGTTTTCACAAGCTGGCTATTGGCATCGTTGGGCGACCAGCTGTTAAAATTGCCGGCTACAAAATAAGCAGGCTTTACTTCGGTGGCTTTAGGCATATCGAGCAGCTCAAAACGAACTTTAACCTGGCCATCAGCGACTAAAAATACCATATTGAAAAGAACCAAAAATAAGATGCGTTTCATAACAGTGAGGTTAAATTTGCCGTTTTAAGGTTGTTTATTGGATGAAATGTGCCAATTTCAAATCATTTAACAAATAAATAGAAATAATTACTTTTTTTATCATTTATATTTACACACAAATCAAATCATGACAATAATTGTTGCCGGTAGATGGACAATGTGAACATTAAAAAATTAGCGAAGGCCCTTCATCTTTCTACTTCTACTGTTTCGAGAGCGTTTAGAGATAACAGCGATATCAGTGCCGCTACCAAGGCGCGCATCCTGGCCATGGCCAAAGAGCTCAACTACCAGCCTAACCATTATGCCAGTAACCTGAGGGAGCAAAAAAGCAAAACCATTGCCGTTATTGTACCCGAACTGGCCAATAATTATTTCTCGCTCGCCATACAGAGCATTGAGCGTGTGGCAAGCGCCAAAGGCTACCACATTTTGGTTTATGCCACCAACGACCAGTTCGAAAAAGAGGTTTCCTTTATCAAACACCTGCACAATGGCAGGGCCGATGGCATTATCATGTCGGTATCGGGCGAAGCCAACAACCACAACTACCTGAACGAATTGTCGAAAAAACGCCTGCCCATTGTATTTTTCGATAGGGTTTACGAAGATATTGAAACCCCGAGGGTTATTACCAACGACTACGACAGCAGCTTTGCCGCCACCAAACACCTGATCCAACAGGGATGCAAACGCATTGCCTACCTGGCCGTAAACAAAACCCTTTCTATTGGCAAAACACGGATGCAGGGCTATATCGATGCCCTCAAAAAATTCAAGATTCCTTTTGAAGACGAACTGATCATCGACTGTACCAACAACTACAAGGAAAATATTGACCGATTGAAAAAGGCTTTTATCGATCTGAAACCTGATGGCGTTTTTACCTCGGTTGAGCGCTTGGCCTTTGCCACTTACTATGCCTGTTACGACATCAACCTTGTTATACCCAAAGATTTAAAGGTAATAGGTTTTTCTAGCTTGGAGATTGCGCCCCTGCTCAACCCTTCGTTAAGTACCGTTACGCAACCCGCTTCGGAGCTGGGCAAAACCGCCGCCGAACTGCTGTTTAAAATGCTCGAAAACCCCACCGATGTAACCCCAACTACGCAGCTTGTTTTGAACTCGAAACTGGTACAGCGCGAGTCGACTTCAAAGGACTAAAACAGGTTCAGTTGAGCCGCCATTTTTAGCCTCAGAAAACTGATGGTTTTTGATCAGTTTTTTCTCCGGTTTTTCAAAAACGCGCAGAATCTGCCCCCTCTTATTGCAACATTATTTCATTTTCTTTCCGCTTTTTCGGGAACGTTCCCGAAAACGTTCCCGAAAACATGTCACAAAACAACTTAGTGTAAAAATCACACTTTAACTTAAGTTTTTAAATTGCAAAAAATTAATTATCAGCTATTTAAACAAAAAAAATGCAGGTTTTTAAAAAAATAAATCGCTCATTTATTTGCTTTTCAAGGCCTTCTGCCTCCATAAAATATGGTCCCAAAAAAAATTATGATATAAAATTTTGATTTCTAATCTGCGCCATTAAATTTACAATAGTGTAATACACAATTAATTATAACCAAATATTTAAACTTTAAAACGGGCTTTTTTCTATGAAAATACTCTACCCTATTAAGCTTTGTTTGTTGATGTTTTTTGCGCTCTGCACATCGGCAGCCTATGCACAAACTGGAAGCATTTCTGGTAAAATTCTTGACGATTCCAAACTGCCTATTCCGGGGGCATCGGTTCAAGTAGACGGTACCCAAAAAATTACCGCAACAGACAACGATGGCAACTACCGCATTACAGGTTTAGCCGCCGGCACCTATACCGTAACTGCAAAGTATATTGGCTTTGGCGCCACCAAGCTATCGGTAACGGTAGCTGCTGGCAATGTAGTGCTTAATTTTGAACTGAAGCCCGAATCGCAAAACCTGAACGAGGTTATCGTGGTAGGTTATGGTACACAAACCAAACGCGAGGTAACCGGCGCCATTTCCAAGGTAAGCGGCGATAAGCTGACAGCCTTGCCTACGCCGAGTTTTGAAGCCAGCTTGCAGGGACAGGCACCTGGTGTGCAGGTAACCCAAGGCAGCGGCTTGGCAGGCAGCGGTTCGGTCATCAGGATCAGGGGCATCGGCTCTATCAGTGCTGGTGGCGATCCTTTATATGTAGTAGATGGCATTCCAATCACTTCCGATCCTTTCATTACCGGCAACCGTGGCGCGATGAACCAAAACCCTTTGGCCACCATCAACCCTAACGATATTGAATCGGTAGAGATTTTAAAAGATGCCGGTGCTGCCGGTATTTATGGTTCACGTGGGGCCAATGGCGTTATCCTCATCACCACCAAAAGAGGAAAAGCAGGAAAGCCAAGCATCTCGCTTTCGAGCAAATTCGGTCTGAGTACCTACGCCAATAAACCTACATTTGCCAATGGCCCAGAGTGGCTACAATTACGCCAAGAGGCCTGGACAAATGATGGCAATACTGGATTAGCTCCGCTTCCAGGAGGCTTAACCTGGGCACAGGCACAGCAAAACAATACCGACTGGTGGGACATCCTAACCCAAACCGGCAAATCAAACGACCAAAGTATTTCATTTAGCCAAGGCACAGAGAAAATCAAAACCTATGTTTCGGCCAACTACAGCAACAACGAAAGCTTTTTAAAAGGCAACTCTTACGAGCGTTATGGCTTCAGGACCAATTTCGATATCAAACCCACCAACTACTTCTCAACCAGCATCAATGTAGGATATGACAAGGGGATTAACCAACGCGTAAATGCGGCCTGGAGCGGCGGTATCGGCGATGCGATGTCGACGGCACTTCCAATTTATCCGGTTTACAATGCTGATGGCTCCTTCTTTAGCAACGGTGCCAATCCGGCACGTAACCTGGGTCTTTTAGATTGGAAAACCAGAAATGAGCGTATTGTTGCAGGCGTGACCATGGAACTAAAGCCTTTCAAAAACTTCAGCTTAAAAGGCAGCTTCAACATGGATAATCTAGATGTAGAAGACAACATCTTTAGTCCGGCGGCGCTAAACGGTTCTACCGTAGGCAGCGCCACTCTATATCCAACCAAAATTTTCAATAGAAACTTTTCTGGAATAGCTACTTACGATTGGCAGATGGACGACAAAAACAAAATGACCATCATGGCAGGCGCCGAGTCGCAGGTTTCTTTTAAAAATTACTACAAAGATGGTATAAGCGGTCCGTCTGATGCTCCTTTTTCGAGTAACCTACAAGGTTTTTACCAAGCGATGCAAACTTTGGCTGCCAATAATGGATTGGTTTATTATGCAGGTGCAAACCGCGATACTTTTGCCTCGTTATTCGCAAGGATCAACTATTCTTACGACAACAAATACTATTTGCAAATCTTAGCCCGTAGAGATGGTTCGTCTAAATTTGGTCCAGAAAATAAATACGGCTATTTCCCTGCCGCATCAGCTTCTTGGTACATCAGCCAAGAAGATTTCCTGAAAAACAGCAAGGTCATCAGCAACTTAAAACTACGAGCCAGCTATGGTTTGGTGGGTAGTTCAAACTTCCCTCCTTCGCAATACTATCAACAGTTCCAGTTTTCTGGAAGCTATAACAGCAATCCGGTATTGTATCCTACTAACGTGCAAAATCCTGCACTGAAATGGGAAGAAGGCCGCAACCTTGATTTAGGACTGGATTTCGGACTTTTCAATAACCGCATTTCTGGAGAGTTTTCTTATTACAGAAAAATAACCACTGGCGCCTTGCTTAATGGCGGTATTTCGCCTTCTACTGGCTTCAATGCAGGCTGGGTTAACGTCGGCAAAATCTTGAACGAAGGCTACGAGTTGAGCCTAAACACGGTGAACGTGCAAGCCAAAAACTTTAAATGGGTAACCCGTTTAAATGTTTCGAAAAACTTTAACGAAGTACTTAGCCTCGACCAGCTTACACCAGATGCCGTTGGCGGTGGTACCAACGATACCCGTATTGCGGTAGGCTACCCTATTGGCACCAATTTCCTTGTTCGCTACAAAGGCGTAGATCCTGCCGATGGCTTGCCGATTTGGCTTGACAAAAACGGTTACGAAACCAAGACCTTCTCGTTAGACAACCGTGTGCCAATTGGCAAAGTATTACCTGATTATGTAGGTGGCCTAACCAACACGTTTACCTTTAAAGGCTTTGAACTGAACACCTTGTTTACTTTCTCTTTTGGAGGCAACTTGTACGACGGTTCGGCCAAACGCCAATTGGGCATTGTTACCGATTGGAATATCAGGGAAGATATTGCAGACCGCTGGAGAAAACCTGGCGACATCGCCAGATTCCCTCGCCTTACGATGAACAGTGGTACTTATGCCGGTCTATCGAGCGAGTGGCAATATAACTCGACCATGTTCTTGTACAGCGCTTCTTTTGTACGTTTAAGAGAAGTAACCCTAGCCTACAATGTACCGGCAACTTTTGCACGTAAATTAAGGTTGCAAAACCTGAAGCTGTTTGCAACAGGCATGAACCTGCTTACTTTTAGCAAATATCCTGGAGGCGATCCAGAAATTGCGCGCGACTTTGAAAACCCGCAAGACAGGAACATGAGTCCTAACGTAACCTATTTGACTACGCCTCAGCAAAAAACATTCACTTTTGGGTTATCAACATCATTTTAGGCAACAGAGATTAATAGACAAGAAAATGAAAATCAATTATAAAAACATTTCAAAATCATTCTTGGTACTTGCCGTGCTGACGGTTATGGGTACCGGATGTAAAAAATTCTTGGAAGCGACATCGCCAGAATCGATTCCAAAAGACGTAGCCATAGCCGACGAAACCGGCTTGAAAGCCGAAATGAATTCGGCCTACCAAATTGTAGGAGGTGGCAACATGTTTGGTGGCAAAATACAGGTAATCAACGACATGCTGGCCGACCAATTGAACGGACAACAGCTAAGTGGCGATTTTGGCGAAATCTTCGGCCGCAAAACCTCAGTATTCGGCGAATATAAAAATGCGATGTACACCGATATATACCAAGCCATTTATCGTTCCAATATCGTATTGGAGAACCTGGATAAAGCTTCTAGCCTGAAAGATAACCTCGAAGGCCAAGCCAGGTTTATCAGGGCATTGTGCCACTTTGAAGTGGTACAGCTGTTTGCCCAGCCTTATGGCTTTACGGCCGACAATTCGCATTTGGGCGTTCCGATCAGGACCAGTACCACCATCAACCCAGGTGTTCGCGCCACGGTAAAACAGGTATACGACCTCATCATCTCCGATTTAAAAACGGCAGAAACCAAATTACCAGACGACAATGGGGGCTATGCCACCAAATGGGCTGCCAAAGCGTTATTGGCCAAAGTTTATTTCCAAATGAACGACTTTCCTAACGCCTACCTCTATTCGAACCAGGTCATTACCAGCAACAAGTTTACCCTAGATGCCACTTACGCGGTGCGTTTTTCTGAAACAGGCTCCAAAGAAAGCATCTTCAAAATCGTGAATACCAAAGGTGCTTACGAGCCAGGAGGCGAATTGAGAGGTCAGTACCGTTCTGATTTCAGCTTGCCGACCTTGCGTTTTACCACCGACTTTTACAGCAGCGTAAATACGCCAAACGATGTACGCAAAGCTTTGTACGACAATGTTAAATATCCAGGCTTTGTGGTAACCAAAAAATACAATGCCGACCGTTTTGAAATTCCGGTATTGTATTTAACAGACATGAAGCTAATCAGGGCCGAATCTGCCGCCGAAACCGGACAGAATTTAAGCATAGGAGCCCAAGACATCAACGACATCCTGAATAGGGCTTATGCAGGAACAAAAAGCATCCCGCTTAATTCATCGGCCAGCTTGATCAAAACCAATGCACGTTTCGAACGCAGCATCGAGTTTGCGGCCGAAGGCAATCGCATCGCCGAAATCAAAAGAATTGGTGCCAAAGGCGAAAACATCGATAAACGTGGTGCGCCTTGGAACTGCCCAGGACTGGTACTCCAATTTCCACAGGGCGAAATGGCCAGCAACACAGCCTTCCAACGCAACCCAGAAGGAGGATGTAATTAGTTAATGGTTGAATTAAGGAATGATCAAAGGAGAGAATTAAAAAATCATGCTATCATTCAAACTCGTTCATTCAAAATTAAATAACATGAAAAAGATTAAATATATACTACTGGCAACTATCATTGCTACCATTTGGGGATGCAAGCCAGAAGAATTTGGGCCGATTGTTGGTTCGGAAGAAAATTTCCTCAAAGAAATGCAGGGCACCTGGAGCCTGACTAAGGTTACGCAGGTAGATCAAAATGCGGTTTCGAACGGATGGCCTTACAAACAATTGGACATTACCAACATTTATCCTTACAAAGAATTGGTGGTTTCCTTTCAGGGCGATGCCTCCGGCAAACCTTCCACTTTTACCATTACGCCTGGCAATTCGCCAAAAATTGCCGACCTCAATTCGGGCAATTGGAGCGTAGACAATACAAAGGCGCCAACCGTCATTACGCTGACCAATAATGGGCAAACCTCAACCCTTACCTTGGGTTCTTACGCCAACCTGAAGAATGGAAAGTTCTATTTGAAAAGAGAAAAAAAGGTAAACGGCAAAACAATTCTGGTTTACCAATATGAATTCACGAAAAAGTAATCGATAAAATAGTTCGTCATGAAAAAATTAATACTATCTATCATATTTATACTGAGCGCAACCTTGGCTTTTGCACAGGTAACGCTTAGTCCGGCTACTTTTACCGCCGAAGATGAGGTAACAATAACATTAGATGTAACTGGAACTCCTTTAGCAGGTACTCAAGATGTATATATCTGGATATTCTCCAATAGTGACCTTCCTGCCGAAATCATTAAAAAAGATGGCTTAACCAATGGCCAGTGGACCAACTCAGCCGATGCCGCCAAGATGACTAAAACCGGCACCAATATTTTTACCTTTAAATTCACAGGCACTACCCTATTCGGCCAAAGCCCAGCAGAATTGATCAATTTCGGCTTTTTGGCAAAAACCAAGGATGGCACCAAGCAAACCCAGGATTACAAACCTTACAAGTTCGATCCCCTGGTGTTTGTTCCTATGCAATTCAGGGTTTTCCCTTCTAAAATGGATCAAACCGATATGACCACGGTTTATTTTCACCAAGACCTGGCTACCGACCAAAACCTACAACGCATGTTCGACGTCAAAGTAAACCTTGTTTTTTACAACGATGCAACTCCAGTTCCGGCAGTTGTGGCTACGAGAACGGCATTGGTTACCGTTAAAGAATCGAATATACTGTATTCTTACTCGTTCATTCCAGAACGCTTAATCACCCTAACCGCAGGCACCAAGCTTACCAAGTTTACTTATCAGTTTACAGGAAGCGTAAAAGATGCCAATGGAGCCAATGTACCTGTAGCTGGTCCGGTTACCGAAGTAGTTTATACCCCATTTAATTAAGCTCGCATATGAAAACCAAGATATTATACACTTTACTGGCAATTGCAACAATTGCTTTCGGCTGTAAAAAAACAGAATTCGACGAGCAGTCTAAGGGCGAGGCACTGGGCTCGTTTGCCAGTACCGCACCCGCAAACAATACCATGTGGGTGCTCAACTCGGCCACGCCGAGTGCCAAGGTTACCTTTACCTGGAGTGCGGCCACACCAGGGGTAAGCACCAAACCAACCTACAAATTAATCGCGGCCTTGAAAACCGGAAGCCTTGATGCACCATTCGTCGAATTTCCAGCCGACAACAACGGCACCGCCACCAGCTTAAACCTCACCCAAAAGCAACTAGACGATGCACTGAAAGCCAAGGCTGTTGGCGATGGTCTTAAAGTTGACCTGATTTGGGCCATCCAAGCCACCAATGGTACTGTAAAAGTAAATACGGCAACCATGAATATCTCCATTACACGCATGGGCGATGGTGTGAGCAATTTCTTGCTTTATGGCCCGGTTTCTTCAAGTACGCCGGTTGTCATCAATCCAAACTCGACCACAGACTTCCTGAACTTCAAATGGCAGAAAGCTTTTCCGGGTGTAGTTGCCAATGCCGTGAAATACCAAGTAAAATTTGTGGCCAAAGGAGGCGATTTCAACAATCCGATATTTACCTATACCTCCAACAATTCGGGGCTCGATTCGGCCCTGGCTGTAGGTTATAAAGACATCAGCGACAAACTGACCGCAGCTGGCTATACCGATCAAGCCACACCAGTTGCCTTGCAATGGACCGTTGAAGCTACTTCGGGCAACTTCAAGAAAACAGCCGATTACGTCAACGATTTGGTGATTACCCGCGAAGTTAAAATGTTCTTGGTCGGTGGCGATACACCAGCAGGTTGGACAGCTGAAAGCGCCTTACAAATGATTCCAGATGCGTCAAACCCTGGCACTTTCTATATCTACGTAAAACTGAATGCCGGCAATGGCGGTCTAAAATTCCTGAACCAACAACAATGGCCAGGAGGCAGCTTAAATTCATCTGATTGGGGCATGAAACCTGGTTTGCCAGGCGATGCCTTGGTGGAGAATGAGGTCAATATTGGGAACTATGGACCAAGCGGGGTTTACCGAGTGACCTTCGATCAAAAAAACCTGAAATATTATGTACAGGCCGATCATGGACAAATGGGCATTGTTGGTGAAGCAACCGCGGTAGGCTGGAATCCTCCAAATGTATTCCCAAATCAAGGACTAAACTATATGGGCACCAACAAGTTCTTAGGATTTGTGAACTTAACTAGTGGCCTAAAATGGAAGTTCATTGATGGCAACACTTGGGGCAATAATGGTGGACCAATCTCCCTGTCTCTTATACACATCTGACGCTGCCGACGAACCACGACATGGGGTGAGGGAGGGGGGGGGGGGGGGGTGGTATAAGGGGGGGGGGGGGGGGGGGGGGG
>NZ_JAELUC010000093.1 GCF_016429155.1 Pedobacter sp. ASV12
AGATGTGTATAAGAGACAGTTATGAAGCTGGTTGAAGTGATCAGAGGCTACGCTACGAGCAACGAAACCACCCAATCGGTGATGGAGCTTTCGCAAAAACTAGACAAGATGCCCGTAGAGGTAAATGATTATCCAGGCTTTGTAGCCAACAGGATTTTAATGCCGATGATCAACGAGGCCATCTATACCTTATATGAAGGCGTAGCTGGCGTACAAGAAATAGACACCGTGATGAAACTGGGCATGGCCCATCCCATGGGCCCGTTACAGCTGGCTGATTTTATCGGACTTGATGTATGCCTTGCCATCCTTAATGTATTGCACCAGGGCTTTGGCAATCCGAAATACGCACCTTGTCCGTTGCTTGTAAATATGGTAACTGCCGGAAAAAAGGGCATCAAGTCTGGAGAAGGTTTTTACGACTACAGCAATGGTACTAAAGAGGCCAAAGTAGCTTCAAAATTTGCTTAAAACGAACAATTAGATTTCATTATCCTTAACCGTTTAACTAATAAATAGATTATTTTCTAAGATTGTTAGTGCTAAATAATAACCGTATTTTTGGGCATCATTCCGATGCCCATTCTTATATTTAAGCAATGAACGAAAATCTTGATCCATCAGCCGATAACTTAAGTCCTACAGAACGCGATATCGAAAAAGTATTGCGCCCGCAGGAATTCCACGATTTTACCGGACAGGAAAAGATATTGGAAAACCTCAGGATTTTTGTGAAGGCCGCTAAGTTGCGGGGCGAAGCTTTAGACCATGTATTGTTGCATGGACCACCGGGATTGGGAAAAACTACCTTATCGTATATCATCGCCAACGAAATGGGGGTCAACATCAAAGTCACCTCCGGACCGGTTTTAGACAAACCAGGCGATTTGGCTGGCCTGCTCACCAATCTGGAAACCGGCGATATTCTTTTTATCGACGAAATTCACCGCTTAAGCCCTTTGGTAGAAGAATACCTTTATTCGGCCATGGAAGATTTCAAAATTGATATTATGCTTGAAAGCGGACCCAATGCCCGTTCGGTACAGATTGGCCTCAATCCTTTTACCTTGGTAGGCGCCACTATGCGTTCGGGCTTGCTTACCGCACCCCTGCGGGCAAGATTTGGTATCAACTCCAGGCTTACTTATTACGACGCAAAAGTACTGACAACCATTGTATTGCGTTCATCAGAAATACTCAAAACCCCTATTACCGACGAGGGCGCTTATGAAATTGCCCGCCGAAGCAGAGGTACGCCACGTATTGCCAATGCTCTGTTGCGCCGCACCAGGGATTTTGCCCAGATTAAAGGCAATGGCAGCATCGATACCGAAATTGCCCGTTATGCTTTAACCGCTTTAAATGTAGACGAGCATGGCCTAGACGAAATGGACAACAAAATATTATTGGCCATTATCGATAAGTTTAAGGGCGGACCAGTAGGGTTAAAAACCATTGCTACAGCAGTTGGCGAAGACGATGGCACCATTGAAGAAGTTTACGAACCATTCCTCATCCAAGAGGGTTATCTCATGCGCACTACCCGTGGACGTGAAGTAACCGAAGCGGCCTATAAACACCTGAACCGGATAAAGCTGGGACAAACAGGAAAGCTGTTTTAACCCAGAGATAAGCATATAGCATCGATCGGTAAGACCTGCTCAGTTGCAGCCATCCTTTATTTGGTTACATTATTCCTAAAAAAAACAAACCAAATGACCAGCAAGATGAGCACCACAATGGGGATGATCCATTTCATAGCTTGCCCAGCACCCTTATTATCGGGTTCATTTACCGTTGGTGCAGGTCCTGGATTTTGTTTATGCGCCTCATAATTGGTTTCTACAGGAGGAGCGGTTTTATTTGAATCTTCGATATGGTTGGGCGTACTATTTTCCATGGCATTGAGAATTTAATGAATTAGCCTTATCTTATTAACCTACTAACAACCGAAAGCTTTAAAAGGTTTTTAGGCCAAAAGCCTATCTTTGCAACCCATGTTCAACAAAGCCGCCAAATACAGCCAATTGATCAAGGCCGAAGCACTTAGGCTGGGCTTTATGGCTTGTGGCATTTCAAAAGCCGATTTTTTGGAAGAAGAGGCACCAAGGCTGGAAGCATGGCTCAGCAACAATCGACATGGGGAAATGGCCTATATGGAAAACCATTTCGACAAGCGCCTCGACCCCCGTTTATTGGTTGAAGGGGCTAAATCGGTAGTTTCATTGACGCTCAATTACTTTACGCCGGCCAAACAGTTAGACAGCGAGGCTCCGAAAATATCCAAATATGCCTACGGCACCGATTACCATGCCGTCATCAAAGAAAAACTGAAAGAACTTTTGGCCTTTATTAACGATGAAATTGGAGAAGTGGGTGGCCGTTGCTTTGTAGATTCTGCCCCGATAATGGATAAGGCCTGGGCGCAGAAAGCCGGATTGGGCTGGCGGGGCAAAAATACTAACCTCATCAGCAAAGGCGCTGGCTCTTTTTTCTTTCTGGCCGAATTGATTATTGATCTGGAACTAGAATACGACTTGCCTTTTGCAACCGACCATTGCGGTTCTTGCACCCGTTGCATCGATGCCTGCCCTACCGATGCCATTGTAGCCCCTTATACTGTTGACGGCAGCAAATGTATTTCTTACCTGACCATCGAACTCAAAAACGAAATTCCTGCCGAATTTAAAGGCAAAATGGAAAATTGGATGTTCGGCTGCGATATCTGTCAGGATGTATGTCCGTGGAACCGCTTTGCCACCCCGCACCATGAACCCGCCTTTGAACCGGCCCAAGAGCTGCTCCAACTGAAAAAGAACGAGCTCATAGACTTAACCGATGAAGTATTTAAACAGGTTTTTAAAGGCTCGGCGGTTAAAAGGACCAAATTTAGCGGCCTGAAACGCAACATCGATTTTTTAAAGCCAATCTAAACCAAATGAAAAATATAACCTGCTTACTGACGAGTATATTGCTCGCTTTTGTGGTACAAGCCCAGGAATTAAAATTAAAGCCGAGAAGAACCAACGCACTTGGAGGAACAGCGTTTGCAAACCGAATTTCCGACAGCACCTTAAGCTTAGCAGCTCGCGAAGAAATCATCTTCAGGGAAATCAAAAGCGGTAACGTGCCCAACTTCTTCAGAAAGTTCCAAAAAGTCGTATCAAAAGCCAGCATAGACAACAAGGATTATGAACTGGTATTTTTTGTGTTGCCCGACTACCTGGCTATCGGCAACGACAGTGATTATTTTTATATGCCGATGACCCCCATTTTGGCCCAAAAAGTAGCCAATCTCGCGCACTGCAGTTTGCCTACCCGTAAGATGGCAGACCTGATTGATCAAGATGCAAGCATTAAACTAAGCCCACAGCCTATTCCACCCAGCAAGGCCATGACCACATTGCCTGTATTTATTGCCCATAACGAATTGATAAAACAACAAATGCAACCTTACGCAATCCAGCACACCAATGGCGCACTTACGGTGGGCAATAAGAAGGATATTGTAATCAGCAATAAAATTTATGGCGAAACAACGCCACGGGTGGTTATTTATGGCTGGCATAAGCCTGATGGGAAACCCATTCAACCTTTGTACAACAAGCACACCAATACCTGGGCCGACTACAGCCATGGTGTTCGGCTGGTGCAAAATAAAATGTGGCTTAACGGCAAAAAGACCAAGCTGGCTAAAATCCTAGCCGATCCTTTGTTAAGCCAACTGCTAAGCGACGAAGGTGCTATTGAAAAGCCGTACTATCCGATTTTCAACAAATATTAATCTTTAAGCCATTTCTCAAGCAGCGCCAGGGCATCCGTATTCTTCGGCTCCTCTTTTAATACCAGCTGTACGTAGTAAATGCTTTTATTTTTGTCTTTCAATATGGCATAGGCTTTGGCTAGGAGCAGATTTATCCTACGGTAGGGCACATTAATAATATCAACCATGTTTCTTCGGTCGTTAGCAAAGCTGAGCAGGTAATTCAAGCCTTGTTCAACATTGATATTGTTTTCTACGGCAAACTTCCCCAAATCGTATTTAAAGCTTACATCGCGGATGTAGGGATCTTTTAACGCCTTCTCTAGTAATTCCCAACCCTGAGCCGGTTTATCTTTATTGAAATTTAAAGCCATATCGCGGTAACAGGTTACCAATGCCTGATGTCCGCTTTTGGTATGGATTTCAGCAGAGTTGATTTTATCAAGGGCCTTTTGGTAATAAGTATAAGCAAGCTTGGCAAGTCCGTTGATGTTTAGCATATAGCCAAAATTTCGATAGTCTATTCCCTTGCATCTTTCGTTTTCAAAATGTTTGATCACGGCAAGTAAACTGCTGGTATCTTTCTGTTGGGTAGCTGCCATCAATAAACCATTATAATTTTTAAAAGCTGGCTCTAAGCTTATCCCGTAATAGTTTTTCAACCGTGCTTCGGCTTGTTGCAGCTGCTGATAAACCGTTAATTTATCGTCTCCATCCCATATTTCCTGATATGGTTTATACAAAAATTCCAAGGCATTAGGCAAAGCATAGGCAAACAAGGTATTGTGGTCTGCATTAGCAAAATGACGGTATTTAAATTTAAAACTTATCGTATCCAGTCTTTTGGCCTTCTGCGCTATTTCTTCGGCATAAGCTATCCGCCGCGCCATGTCATCTTCGCCGCTAGCCACATAATATATACGTTTGTTTTTGCTATAAAAACGTTGGTTGCCCTCGCTGATTTCGAAACCAGGCTGGCCCTCGCCTATTTTTTCGGGCGCTATTAAAATGTAGGCATTAAAGAGCGTAGGGTCATTCAAAAACAAATAATTGGCATAACTCGCTGCATAAGATTGGCCGATATAACTGGTATAAGCCGATGCGCCATACTTTTTTCTGATTGCCGGAAAAATCTCTTCCCTCAAGCCCAAAACCAGATTCTTGCCCGCTTCAGTTAGCGCCCCGGTTTCATAATTATAGCCAATCTGGTCCATATTTACCATGATATTCACGACAATGGTGTTGGGTATCTTTTGCAGGTGATTGGCGTAATAGTTTACGGTTGCCGCCAATACCTGATCGTTGGCCGCTCCATAATTATACATCACCATCAGCGGGTATTTTTGTTGTGCATTCCAATTATCAGGTAGCCATACTTTATAGGCAATACTATCTTTTAAACGGGCAACATACCGAATTTCCTTGTGCGCTTGCTGTGCATAAACATGACCAAAAAAAACTATAAACAAACCAAGTGTTGCGAATTTCCTCCAATTTTCCATATCATTTAAATGGTTCAAAAGTAGAGAACCGATGCGTTCGGAAATTGTACAATTGGGACATTTTACCTAGCCCATCAACTTCCAGAATATATCTTCGGAACCAATAATTTTTCCATCCTTAAAAAACTGGGAAGGCGTAAGTCCAGTTAATTGCTTGCAAGCTTTAATAAAGTGCGACTGGTCTGTATAATGCGCCTGATGCGATAGCGAGGTATAACTTTGTTGGCCTTCTTTTCGAAGCTTATAGTCCATTAGCTGTCTAAAACGTACAATGGAGCGATATTTTTGTGGGCTTGTTCCCAAATATTGTTTAAACAAACGATTCAACTGTTTTCGGCTGATGCCTAGTTTCCTTTCGGCTATTTCATCAATAAGCAGATCATTATCTGGCAGATGAAAATATTGCAGTGCCTCGCTTACATAATCGTTCTCAACGAGGCTAAAATTGGCCAGTAACAAGCGGTCCAACTGGTCGGTGAGTTGTTCGGATGTTTGTTGTTCGAACAGCGACCCTACTTCGTGCAGCTTAAACAACTGAAAATCTGGCGAGATTAACTTATTTGCCAAATCAATGCCTTTGGTAAACTGATTAATACCCAAAGGCTCGAAAACAATGGCTATTTTGTGAATGGGGCCTTTTTGGCTTACCTTTAAGGGTACTTCTCTTAATGGCGTAAATATCTGTAAAGGTGGCGCCTGTTCGTGATACTCGACAACAGAATGCTGGGGATGGTTGCCATCAAGCGTGGCTAAGTGGCATTTGTAAAGCGAAACCGTAGTATTGTAATGCGGATAGCAGATATATTCGTTAAAATACGATTCTTTGTCAGCGATATCCAGGTAATAATAACTTACATATTTCCTTAATAGTCCACGCTTAGGTTTAAAGGTTTTAAAAATCCTCATCAACTCATAAGACGTTAGAATTCAAATAATGTTGCATCAAAAAGAGGGCACAATGAATTGATCACTCGCCCTCTTTCAGGCCTAAGGCCTAGTTATTTCACTTCAAAAGTATTATCGCTTTTGTTTTTGTCGGGTACGTGGCTGCTGCCCAATACCACTTTGCTTACTTGCTTGCCGGTTTTAAGCGAGCTGATAAAAGTTGGTTGGCCACTTTCCCAAACGCCAATGGTATGGTGTACTTTTTCGGTACTGCCATCGGTGTAGTTAATGGTCAAATCGATTGGCAAAGGCTTCATGCTTTTGTTTTCGATTTCAATGGCATAGCCTCCGTCTGTTTTGTTCACTGCCTTAATGGCCATATCGGTTACGCCTTCCTCAAAAAACCACCGTTTCCAAAACCAATCCATGTTTTTGCCAGCACCTGTGTTCATACTGTAAAAAAAGTCGTAAGGCATAGGATGCTTGCCATTCCATTGTGCAATATAGTGATGCAGGGCCTTGGTAAACAGTTCGTCGCCAAGATAATCCTTGATAAACAAATAGCCCAAACCAGGCTTAGGGTAAGAATTGGTAAAAGAGCCATTGCCTTTCAGCTCGGTAGTTAAAGTCATGATCGGGGTATCGTCTTTGGTACCAGAACTAAAGCCTGTTGGGGCAATGCCATATTCGTCAACAATGCTCGGGTCTATCATGGGCGAAATGAGCCACTCGCCGATGGTGGCCCAGCCTTCATCCATCCAACCATATTTGGTTTCGTTAATGCCCATATAAAAAGGAAACATGGTATGGAAAATTTCATGGTCGGTCAAGGTAATGGCATCTACCCTATTGTCAACCGGATTATCGTTCACCATCATCGGGTATTCCATTTGGTCAAGGCCATCAAAAACCGTTTCGTGGCTGTAAGGAAACGGCCATTTCGGAAAAACATAGCTCATGGCATGCACCGTTTTGCGGGCGAAATCAATTACTTCATAGTAATCTTTATGCTTCGAATTAAATACCGCATCAACGCGGGTACGACGTCCGGTTTTCGGATCAACAACCAAGCTAGACGACTTCCACAAATAGTGATTGCTGGTGGCAAAGGCAAAATCGACTACGTTTTTAGCCTCAAACTTAAAAGTGTTGAAGGCATTTGGGGCCGTAACCTTGTTTTGAGCAAGGGTGATGCTGTCAATTACATCAATTACCTCATCGCTTTTGTTGGCCAATTGGTATTTTTTATAAACTTCCTTGCTAAATACCTCGTTGCCGTTCAACAAATCGCCGGTAGCCCAAACGCCATAATTTTGGGGCACGGTAATGGCTGCCTTAAAATTGCAAAAATCATTATAAAACTCTTCAGCACCGCTGTAAGGGATTTTGTTCCAGCCGTCTATGTCATCGTAAACGGCAATGCGCGGAAAAGAATAGGCTATAAAATGCGCTCCATCATCAACCTGGCCAGTACGCATGTGCGAGCCTTTGTTCAGGATGTAATGGTAATCGATCTTAAACTTCATGGTTTTTCCCGGAGCCAAAGCAGGCACCGCAGTATGCATATTGGTCCCCTCGATGATAAGGCTGGTTAGCTCCTTAGGTTCGTTATTCAGCAATACCCGACTAATCTGTACGCCATCGCCCAAATCGCGCTCGTTGATTTTGGCTTTTCGAGGTGCTCCTTTTTGATAAAGATTGGGATATAGCTTAAACCAGATTTCCTGCAGCACATCGGGGCTATTATTGGTATAATTGATTTCAATCGTTCCTTTTACCTCGCGGGTGCTGGGATTAAAATCGATCTTCAAATCATAATCGGCTGTATTTTGCCAGTATTTTTTGCCCGGAGCCCCACTTTTGTCGCGGGTGCCCTTTTGATAGGCTTGTTCAAATACTTGGGCAATAGGCAATTGGGCCTTTGCGACCAGAAACCCGAAGGCCAGCAAAAAGGTGAGTTTTATCGATTTCATCTTGACTATTTAAAAGCTAAGGCATTAAGAATGGTTTATTTGCCAAACTTCATTTTAAGCTGTTCCAGCATATCGTTGGTAACCGGGGCAGCGGGTTTGTTTTCTTTTGGAGGCCTAGGCGCCTGATTTTGGGGCTTTGGGGCTTGGTTTTGCTGCCTGGCCTGTTTCTGTTCTTCTTTCTTTTTGCTCCACCTGTTCCAGATTTCGTCGAGCTTTTTCTTGGTATACAAAGGAAAGTCACCCTGTTTCATCCAGGCATAATAGCTAGGCTCTACATCAAAAACCTGCTCAACGGTTTTGCCCTTGTGCTTGCCAAAATTAATGGTCTCTTCGCCATTTTCGTTGTAAATCATTCTTCCGGCAAAATCAACAGGCTTGTTGATATTGGTGAAAAGGTGCAAGGCTTCTACATCGTTCTGTACCGGCTTCGATTTATGGCCTTGCTTATCTTCAAACTCCTGGTCTTTGTATTTATCCAGTTGCGCCAACAGCACTTCGTAGGTAGCTTTGATGTCGGCTTCGGCAGAATGTGCATTGATAATATCCTTATTGCAATAAAATTTGTAGGCGGCCTTTAACGTACGCTGTTCCATCTGGTGGAAAATGTTTTGTACGTCGACAAACTTCCTGTTGCTCATGTCAAAATCGACCCCAACCCTCAAAAACTCTTCAACCAGCATCGGAATATCGAACTTGTTCGAATTATAGCCCGCCAAATCGGCATCGCCAATAAATTCGGCTATTTCTTTGGCCAACTGGTCAAAAGTCGGTTCGTTCTGAATGTCTTCGTCGTAAATACCGTGTATAAGCGACGAGGCCAAAGGAATAGGCATGCCCGGATGAACACGTTTGGTCAGTATTTGTTCGCTTCCGTCTGGCATGGCCTTTAAAATGGCAATTTCTACAATTCTATCGGCGCCAACATTAACTCCAGTAGCTTCAAGGTCGAAAAAGGCCAATGGACGTTTTAGGTTTAATTTCATTTAATAAATGGTCTTGAGTTTTGAGATATGGAAAGTGGGATTAGTGTTTCTATTTTCAAAAATGCTAAAAAGGTTTGTTAGTTCTGTTAATTCTGCAAAATTTTAGTTGTAATTTATTTCCTAATCTAAACGACTAGATTTAAATTGCCGGATAATTGCAACCTAACGCCTTATGAAGAAAATCCTTATCGGAATTACCCTTTGTTTTTTATCCCTCCACTCCTTTTCACAGAATTTTGAATTTGGTTCAGTTACCCATGCCGATTTCGATTTTGACAGAAACACCATCGACAGCAATGCCAATGCGGTTGTGCTGAAAGAATATGGGACCACCTCTTTTTATTTGGATGATGCCACCGGCAGGCTGGTGCTGATTTTCGACTACCACACCCGGATTAAAATCAACAACAAAGAAGGCTTTAAACAGGCCAATATCGTGATTCCCATCCATAAAAACGACAGGGACGAAGAACTGATCCTCGACCTCAACGCCTCTACCTTTAACCGTAGCCAAAACGGTTTTGTACAAAGCCAGATGGATAAAAAAGCCATGTTTACCGAAAACAGAAGCAAGTACATTTCACTGGTTAAGTTTACCCTGCCCAACATCAAGGAAGGTTCGATTATAGAATATAGCTACCGCTTGCAAACGCCTTTCCTGTTCAATTACAGGACATGGGAATTTCAATCGGATATTCCAAAGGTATACAGCGAATACGCCGCTTTTATACCCGGCAACTACAACTACAACGTTTCGCTGAGGGGATTTTACAAACTGAGCGACCAGAAATCGGAAATCAGCAAAGAATGCCTCCGTTTGAGCGGTACGCCGGTAGATTGTTCTAAAATGACCTATATCATGAAGAATATACCCGCCTTTGTGGAAGAAGATTACATGACCGCACCCAGCAATTTCAGGTCGGCCATTTATTTTGAGCTGGCAGACGTAATTGCCATGAGCGGCGCCAAGCAGAGCTTAACCAAAACCTGGCGCGATGTAGACTACGAACTGACCAACGACAAGAATTTCGGCTCGCAGATGAAGCGCAAGGATGTTTTTAAAGACCTCATCCCAACCCTAACCAAAGATGCTCCAGACGAGCTGAGCAAGGCACAAGCCATTTACAATTACATCAAAAAGCAGATCAAGTGGAACAACTACTATGGCAAATACAGCGAAGGCAATATCAAAGGGGTACTCGAAAACCGGTCGGGAAATGTGGCCGACATCAACTTCAGCCTGATTGCTGCCCTTAGTGCGGCCAATCTGGATGCCGAAGCGGTCATTCTCTCTACCCGTGAAAACGGAACGGTAAACAAACTGTTTCCGGTAATTTCCGATTTTAACTATGTAGTGGCGAAGGTAAATATAGACGGCACAAGCTACCTTTTGGATGCTTCAGAACCCTTGTTGCCTTTCGGCTTATTGCCTTTGCGGTGCATTAACGATCAAGGCAGGGTAATCAACCTTAAAAAACCATCTTATTGGATAGACCTCAAGGCCTCGCAAAAAAGCGTATCCAATTATGTGCTGATCGGCAAGTTGGAAGCCGATGGCAAAATCAAGGGTACCATTACCACCACCTCCTATGGCTACGATGCCTTTAACAAACGTAAGGAAATCAAGCGCTACAATTCTATTGACGAGTATGTAGAAAAACTCGACGAATCGATGCCTAAGCTCAGCATCGGTAAACATCAGGTTTTAGCGGTAGATAGCGTAGAAAAACCTTTGGTAGAAATTTACGAGGTAGAATTTGCCGCGCACAACGGTACCAGCAACAACCAGCTGTACATCAACCCTTTCTTCATCAACAAGATTTCAAAAAACCCTTTCAATCTTAACGAAAGAACCTATCCGGTAGACCTTGGTTCGGCCTCTGATCAAAAAATAAGTGTAATGATCAGCTTGCCGGGCAAATACGAAATGCTGGAAAAACCCAAAGATATAGCCATTGCGCTGCCGGCAAGTGGCGGACGTTATATTATACAGAGCGATATGGTTGACGACAAGCTGACAGTTAACCAGATCCTTCAGTTTAATAAGGCCATTTACAGTCCCGATGAATACCTTTACCTGAAGGAGTTTTACAGCAAGATCATCCAAAACCAAAAAACCGACGTACTTTTAAAAAAGGCCGATTAAAATGAAGCTGCTATCTTTTACCCTGCTGCTGGCACTTGTGGCGCCATGCGTTTTTGCGCAAGACAATTACGACGCCGACCTTATCCCTTCGAACCTCCGGAGCAGGGCAAACGCAATCGTCAGGAATTCGGTAGTTACGGTTGATATGCGTGCTACCGACAATGTGAGCTATACCGTAAGCAAAGCGATTACCGTACTGAACAAAAACGGCGAAAACAGTGCCAGGCTGGTTTTGTTCTACGATAAAAACACCAGTATCAAGAGCATCAAAGGCGAGGTTTACAACGAAGTTGGCAAGCTCAGCTCCAAGTTTTCGCAAAGCGATTTCAGGGACGAAAGCGCCATCAGCGATTTTTCGCTGTTTGAAGACAGCCGTGTAAAGCACTACTTGCCCTTGATGAATAGCTATCCCTATACCATTGTTTACAATTACGAAATCCGCTACAAGCAAAACCTCATCATTCCTGATTGGGTACCACAAACGGCCAATGATGTAGCTGTTGAAAAAAGCAGCTATGTTTTAATCAGCAAGGTTGGCGACGAGTTTAGGGTGAAAAGCCAGAATATTGGCATGCAACCGGAAGAACAGCTTGTTAAAGACCAAAAAACCACCACTTGGAAGGTAAGCAACCTGCTGGCTTCAAAACCAGAGCCCTACAGCCCCTTTCGCGAGACTTACCAAACAGCGGTAAAGATTGCCCCAAAAAACTTCAGCTACTACAACGTTAAAGGAGATTATACGAATTGGCAGGAATTGGGCAAATGGCAATACGACAACCTGTTAAAAGGCAGAAACATATTGCCCGAAGCTACCGTGCAAATGATAAAGGAATTGGTGAAGGGCGAAACCAACGACAAGGATAAAGCCAAAAAAATATACCAGTACCTGCAAAACAAAACACGCTACATTAGTGTACAGATCGGTATTGGTGGTTTTCAACCCACTAAAGCGGCCGATGTTGACCGTCTAGGCTACGGCGATTGCAAGGCCTTGGTCAATTATATGCAGAGCCTGTTGAATGTGGCCGGCATCGAATCTTACTATTGCGTAGTTGAGGCCGGAACGGAGAAAAAAAGCCTCGACCCCGGCTTTGCCAGCATGAATCAAGGCAACCATATCATTTTGTGTATGCCTCTAAAGGGCGATACTACTTGGCTGGAATGTACTTCGCAAAAAATCCCTTTCGGTTACCTGGGCGATTTTACAGACGACAGGTATGTGCTGGCCTGTACGCCCGAGGGAGGCAAACTAGTCCGTACGCCAAAACTTAGTGCCAGCCAAAACCTGCAAGTCAGAGTGGCACAATTAACGCTAAGCAAGGATGGAAATGTAACCGGCCATGTCAAAACCGTTTTCTCCGGTGCGCAATACGAGAATCACGAGTCCATGGTAGGCAAACCCTTAAGCGAGCAACAAAAACTTTTAAAAGAGGTGTACGATATCGACAACATCGATTTTAACCAGATCAGCTACCTGCAAAACAAACTGCTCAAGCCCGAAGCTACCGAAGACATAGACATTAGCATCAGAAATTATGCTGCGCTGAATAACGACAAGATCTTTCTCAAACCCAATGCCTTCAACGTTAAGAGCAACGTCAGCGAATCGAAGAACCGTACCCTGCCTCTGTACCTCAACCGTGGCTATACCGATATAGACACCATCAGCTATCAACTGCCAGAGCATGTAATTCCGCTCATTGCACCTGACGAAAAAGAATTCAAGTCTGCCTTTGGCTCCTATTCCTCAAAAACCAAAATAGAAGGAAATAAATTAATCTATACCAGAAAATTTGTATTGAACGAAGGTACTTTTGCACCGGCACTTTACGCCGACTTTGCCAAATTTATTGCCGATGTAAATACCAGCGACCACCTTAAGCTTTACTTGAACTTCAAAAAGTAAGCTGGTGCATTTTCCTTAGGCTTTAGCCAGTGTACCGATTTACAATCTCCTATCGTGGCTTGTTGGCGAAGAACACCAGCAAGTGCCAATGAAGTTTAGCTTAACTTAAAAAAATGATGCCCAACGCTATGCCTACAGCCATAATCAGGTACATGAGCAGCTCTGTGGTGGCAAAGCGTTTGTATTTGGTCCAGAAAGAACCTTCATCTTGAGGTGTAGCCATAAAAAATCCCGAATTTGATTTCGGCCTAAAATTATTGTTTTAAGTGGAAAGATTAAGCATGAAGTCTAAAGTTACTGGTTTATTGTCAATTCGCCATCGGCTACAGACCAGCAACCTGCGCTATTCAGAAGCGCTTTCCTTTTTCCATTTAATGCTGCAACCAATGGCTTTGGTATAGGTTACCGTTGGCTTTTTGCCTTGCAACAATAGATTAACCGCATTCTGCACATAATTGTCGCGCTGCGCATTTGTTTCTTCCTGATCGTTGTCTATGGCACCGATATAAGCTACTTCGTTGCCATTTGCTGTTTTTTGCAACACAAAAACGTGCGGTGTTTTAAGGGCACCATATTTTTTGGTATACACATGATTCGGATCTTCCAGGTAAGCATGGCTGATTTTTTTCTCTTTGGCGCGTTCCTGCATCTTTTCGTAGCTATCGCCCGGAGAAGCTGCCGGATCATTGGTGTTGATGGCAATTACCGGATAGCCTTTGGTGGCATACAGCTTGTTCAGTGCTTCTACCCTGTCTTGGTAGGCTTTGGCCACCGGACAGGTATTGCAGGTAAACACTACGATATAGCCCTTGGCATCTTTATAGTTGGCCAACGATACGTTTTTGCCATCTACATTTCTCAAATTAAAATCTGAAGCTAAGCTCCCAACCTGGTAACCAGTTTGCGCGTTTGTCGTAATACCCAGCATGACGAAACAAACAAATAGAATTCTTTTCATTTTTGGTTATTTTAAGTTTTCTAAGGTTTTGGTTAGTTCTTGATAGGTAAATTCCTTTTCGTAAAATGTTCTGATCTGTCGTTTGGTGTTGATAAACAAAGTGGCAGGTATCGCGCCCGACCATTTGGGGTCGACCTTTGCTATAAACTGTTGCTGATCGGGTTCGTTGATTACATATACCTGTCTCTTATACACATCTCCGATCCCACGAGACAGAACTCATGATCTC
>NZ_JAELUC010000094.1 GCF_016429155.1 Pedobacter sp. ASV12
GGATCAGAAGGTTTGGGGTTCGAATCCCTACGAGTGCACCGCTAAAGCCCTAGAGATTTCTCTAGGGCTTTTTTATTAGGTTGCGTTTTTTCTGAGACTCTTTTTTGGAGGTTTGTGTTTTTCGGCACTATCCAATAAGCGGATTCCTTTTTTGCAGTTGGCGATATTGATTTCGGCCCCGGCAGTTTTTTCGAGAAGCAAACCGAGTTCTTTGGGCAACTGATCCCTGAGTGGCTTGTTCGCAATCGCAGTATTTTTGTTGTTGCAAGAAAACAGTCCTGTAACCAGCACTAAAATCATGAAGGAGCTATATATCTTTCTTCCCATAGGCAAATAGACCATCCTGCTGTCTGTTTATTGCAATAATACATTTTTTGGACTTAAAGTCTCCAGGCTTGGCTTTAAATATCGGTTATTACCGGAAACAAGAAACGAATATTGATTAGATCAATGCGAATATCAACTCTATAAGTCTATTTCGCGGGGGAATGTTCAATTTTAATAGCGGCCAGCAGATTCAAAGCGTACAAATAACTTGATTATACCATTTACCGTTAAACAACTTAAGCAAATGAAAAACCTACTGCGATACGGATTAGCCATAACAGCAATGGCCATTATATTTTTGGGGCAAACTGGGTGTCAATCTTTTTCAGATCCCGGCGAAAAAGGGGAAGTGGTGAGCACCAGCCAGTTTCAGGAACTTAAAAAACAAAAAACAAGCGATGGGAAACGCGTAGCCGTTATCGGCAAGGTAACGGTAGCCAATTCAAACCTTACGCTAAAGATGGGCAGCCCAACCAGCATGACCGTTGATGACCAGGATGGCCAACTGATTGATTTCTTTGATTTGTACCACGGAAAAGGCAAGAACGAGTTTTACCTGCCTGCCGATTTTACGCCAAAAGACCTCGTATTATACGATAACGAAGGAAAACCACACCATTATGATGAAAGCATTCAGCTTTCGTTTACCATGAAAAGGGTAACAGCAGTTCGGCCCGAACAAGATCCCCTTACCGGCGCCTATGTTTGGAAGTACGAACAGCTCAGGATAGATCCGGCGAAGTAGGATTTATTTCCTGTTTCAGGCATTCCAAATGGGCTCTCAGGCTTTCCTCTCCAATTGCATCTAGCAACTCGGTTATGCCATAATAGTCGATTGCAGTAATAATATCGACATGGGCAAGCAATTGATCGTGGGCTGTAGCACAAGCATTAAATTGATGCATGGACGAAGCCAGGTCAACACAACTTGGCTCAACACTTTTTAACGTAAATCTCATACTCGTCTTTCCAATGCTCTAAAGCTTGTTTAAATGGCCATGCAGGCAAAAACAAAGAAACATCCCTATTATACGTTGCATTCTGCCCGACATGGCCAATTTCTTATGATTTTGGTTCTCTTCAATTCGGTTCAACCGATGCAGCACCCAGCTTTACCTTTGCCATGCTTGTTGCTGAACAACTAAAATTAACATCGAAAGCATGAAGCAACCCAACCACTTGAGCATTATAACAAAATCATGTGATGGCATTTAACCATATAGCAATAAATTGCTGCCTGCTGGTTAAAAATGGTTGCCTGAATTGATGTAGCTGGCTAACCTCCATCTAAAAGGTGGCAAAACAAGATTTACTTTCATATTTTGTTGACGCATTAAAGCAAAAGGGAACGATTTATATGGCAAAAGCGATTTGGATTTAGCCAAACAATAGCTAAAATTTGCTATTATATAACTTCAATATCGCATGAATTAGCTATTATTATCATGATACCCTAACTGGCCACGAATCTAACCCTGTACTTTTGCTATATTCATCCCGTTTATGAAAAAAAGTGACGCTATCGCAATTGCCTTTGACGACCATCTCTTGTTTGCGGACTCCTTTTCGGCACTTATTGAACGGCTTGAGCTTTTTCGTGCTGTACATACCATTAGCGAAGAACGCGAGCTGATTAATTTCCTGATCAGGCATTCGCAATCGCCCATTTATCTCTTTTTAGACTATTACCTCAAAAACAAAAACGGCCTTCCGCTTATTAACGAAGCCCGGCGATTAAACAAGCAGATGACCATCATTGTAGTGAGCTCTGTTACCAGCCCGGTTGCCATTACGAATATCCTCAGCTACAACCCGCATGGTTTGGTCAGCAAATCAGCTGGTTTTAACACCATACTAGAGTGTTTAACAGTAATTGATGAGGGTAGCCAGTACATTTCTCCAATTCTGAGCAACATCATTTCGAATGTAGACCTATCCAAAAAAATACTGTTTACTGGACGCGAGCTCGAGGTACTGCAGCATTTTGCACAAGGATTGTCAATTGCCCAAACCGCAGAAAAAACACACCTCAGCAAGCACACCATTGTAGCCCACCGCCGGAAGATGATGGCAAAGGCAAACGTCAATTCCATTACCGAGCTGTTGTCTTATGCGCGTGAACAAGAACTCATATGATGCCGCCACTTTAAATCTCCCTCTCTAATGAATACCTGCTCCTGCTTTTCTAAAAGCCTTTTTCATGGCCTAACCGTATTTTATCTGCTCTTAGGCAATCTAACAGCCGTTGGCCAAACCAAAACCAATGCCGTAAAAGAATTCGATAAGCTAAATCAGGCTTACCATTCGGGACACTTATTGGCCGCGCAATATTTCCTCAAGGCCGATTCGCTAACCCATCAGTTATTGTCAGAAGGAAAGCACTTTGAAACCAAAGAGCTGGTTGGCCTGCTTGGGCTGTACGAAGACCTTGCCTGGAGCAAAGATGAGTACCGCCGTGCCCGGATCAGTTATTATTTCCTTTTTTTCAACAATGCACGCATCTTTAAAAAGAAAGGCGCTTCGATGTACTATGCCGAAAAAATCACGGCAGAATACAAAAAGAATGGCGAAAAGCATCCTTTGGTTGAACAATTGCAAAAATGCAAAATATACCAGGAGCAAAGGCTGTACAACAAGGTTATCGAGCTGTACAAAAAAGAGAAAAGCTATTTGGAAACCCTGCCTTTGTTGTTGCAGCGCCGTGTAGTAGACGAAGCAGTTGGATTAAACGCCATGTATATTTTGTCGCCCACCCTGATGGGCTACATCAAGATGAACGACACCACAGCGGTACGCCAAACCGCACAATTGGCCATACAAATCGGCACCGCCATTCAGCACAAATATCCGATCAAAAGAAGCCAGATGCTTTACAACGATTTGTTGCTGATCGACATCGAGCATTCGGTAGCCAATTTCGAACACCGGTACGATGACGCAAAAAGCCTACTCAACCGCATGCAAAACCTGAAAGTTACCTATCGAGACCAGGCAACAAACTTTATCGACATCAACGTAGCGCGATTGCGGATAGAAAACTACCTTAACCTCAAAAAGCCAGACAGCCTTAGCGTTTATATCGCGAAATACGAATCCTCGCCTAATTTTGGCCAAAGCCAAAGTGCAGACCTCGACGAATACAAAGCCAAACTTCAACACCTTAAAGGCAATGACAAGGGTGCCTATGATTACCTTACCGATGCCCTGAAGCACGAAAGAGATTTGCAGGCCAGCCTCATGACAGAATCAAGCGACCTGCTTTATGCCTACACACAGGCCGAGCATAGCCACATCGCCTTGCAAAAGACCGAGCAAATTAAACAGCAGCGGACTTTTTGGCTAGTACTGATTTCTGTAGCCGCCTCAGCGCTTATCCTTGCCATTTACCTCATTATGATTTACAGAAGCCGGAAAGCAAGGGTACAGGTAGAAGCCCTTAACCAGGTGGCCAATATGCAGGTTATTGCCATGGAAGAAGTAAAATATCAGGCCGTAAAGGAAGAGCAGCAACGACTGGGGCAAGACCTGCACGACGGCCTTTCTTCTGCCATGGCCGCTTTTAAGAACCAGCTCGAAGTGCTGTCGATGGATATTGAAGATATTTCCTTAAGGAATAAATTCATGGCGCTTCATGTAGCGATGACCAAAACCTATGAAACCGTAAGGAACAAGAGCCATGAATGGTTCAGTGCAGCCGATACGCAACGGGAACTGTCTTTCGAAAAGCAGATCAAAATGCTGACTGATGGTTCCCTGCCTGATAGTCGTTATCAGAAAACCATCCACATCGACGATAGCTCGCTCACGGGTATAGGGCCAGATACACGGATTACCCTGCTGCGCATCATTCAAGAAGCCGTGACCAACATCATCAAGCATGCCAAAGCCAAAAGCGTAGAAATCCTGATTTATGAAGAAGCCGGACACCTCATACTGACCGTTAACGACGACGGCATTGGCCTGGCTGAACAAAAATCTGGCAAGTCGAATCTGGGCTTGGAGTCTATCCGCAGGCGTACCAAATACCTAAACGGTGAATTGAAAATCAATTCTGGTGCGAAAGGAACCGAAATCACGATATCCATTCCAATCGTATTGGCTTAATTTGAATGTACCGGAGCAATCTTGGCCGTTTTTGCGGTCGCTGGAGCAACCTTCGAAACGGGCGCATATTTAATGGCGGGAACAATTTTGGCTTCCTTTTTAGCCGGTACATTATTCGGTTGTTTGTCTATGCTTTTAACAAGCGTATCAGCTTTTGGCTTTGCTGTTTCTTTTTGCACATTTGCTTTTTGTGCCTTAACGCCGGTTACAATTAACAAGGCACTTAAGAGGGTGAAGATTTTTTTCATGACTTCCTGCTTTTGATTTTTATTGTTCTTTACTGCCGGGCTTGGTTGCGGTTTTATTCGTATCGGGAACTACCGGCGGAATAGAATCAGTGACTTTCTTATTTTTCTTTTTGAACAAGCTGTTCAATTTTTCTTCGGCTTTGCTTAAGGCCTTGTCTGTCGCTTTGTCGGCCGTTTTATTTACGGCTTTATCCACCACCTTGTCGGTCGAGCGGTCAACCGAATTGCCTAAAGCTGTTTTTGCTTTTTCTTTGAGTTTGCTCAAAAATTGTGCTTGCGCTACCCCTCCTACACCCAAGGTGAAGAAAAAGATAAAGATTACTTTTTTCATCTGTTTAAATTTTTGGTAAGTGATGAAACCTCCAGATTTATCCATCCCGCTTTCGGTCAGAAAATCTGGGGTCTTAATTTTTCCTAAGTAAAAGTAACCCAGATAGGTATGCAGGTCAATCGTTAAAAAAGATGATTTTTTTGATTAAATCGGAACGATATTCCTGTCTATAAACCACTTGTTGTAATCTATGCCGTATTCGCCACCATAATTAATACATATTTCGGTATGCGCCCCGATGTTTTCGCGAGCGGTAAATACCAGCTGCTTTGCTTCCCTGTTAAGCAAATACACCGCATTGGGAAATTGCCTATGGTTGTACATGGAGCCAAAGCCCATGGCGAGCGACAGCGTATGTTCTTCCTTATTGAAATAAAAGCTGTAATCCATCATGGCAGTGGCGCTCAGCGGGACAAATTCTTCGGCAGGGATGATGATAACCGGACAAACTTCTATAACTTCTCCTTCGGTAAGGTCTGTATGGCAAAAAACGCCCCTGCCCTTTCCCTTTATGTTTTTTAAGTACAACCGTCTTTCCATCGATTTATGAAATTGTTTTATCGATTAGGGTTTGTCATTGATCCGGATTGGGAAAATAAACCTCCCGCTGATCGTTTGGCCTGCCGTTATAGTTTATGGTTATTTCGCAGCCCTGCTCAATGGTTCGATAAGCATAAATATTCAGTGTATTCCTCCGTTGCGAAAAGGTGTAAAAGGCATTTGCCATGGCCGAATGATTGTAAAACGAAGCATAACCAAAACCAAATGCAGCGGGCCTATCAGGCTTGCCTAACAAAAAATAGTAATGAAAGAGCTTGGTAAGCCTTAGGGTTTCTTTTTCATCGGCAGCCAAGAAAATAATGGGTGCCTGTTCTATCAGGCTCCCTTTCCTTATGCTGCTTTTGGCAAATACACCACGGCCGTGAAGCGGGCTTTCCTTTACTTCAATCTGCTGTGGCTGATCAATCCTGTGCGTGAAGAACATTAGTTTCCTTTATGCTGCGTATTGGCATTTTTGGCCGCTCTTTCTTTGGCTGCCTTAGCTTCAGCTTCCTGTTTAGGGTCGGTAGCCGCTGCTTTTGGATCTTTTGCAGGAGTTGCTTTCGGATCGTCATGTTGCGCAAGTTTGGCTTCTTTGGCTGCTCTTGCCACCGCTGCCTTGGCGGCCTCTTCCGCTTTAAGATCGGTACGTTCGGCCTTTGGATCTTTTGCAGGAACTGCTTTCGGATCGTCATGCTGCGCAAGTTTGGCTTCTTTGGCCGCCCTAGCTGCCGCTGCCTTGGCGGCCTCTTCTGCTTTAAGATCGGTACGTTCGGCCTTCGGATCTTTTGACGAAGTTGCAGGAACAGCAGTTTGGCTGCTGCCCGGATTTACTGTTTCTTTTTTGACCACGGTGGTTTGCGCCTTAACTGCCGTTACAAACAGCAAGGAACCTAAGATGGAAAAGATTTTTTTCATGACATTTTAATTGATATGGTGTATGCTAAACAACAAGCCTCTATTTTGCAAGCCTATTCCAGCAAATTCCTCACGGCATCGAAGTCGAAATTTTTGGTAAAATTCTCTACCAGGCTTTGCCCAAGAGGAGTTTTGACGTACCTGTAGGTCAATTCGATCAGGTAAGGCTTTGCTGGATTTTTTTCTGAGCCCTTGAAATAGTCAGGGTTGTATCGGTAGAGCGTAATCCCATTTTTATTGTCCCAAAAGCCACTAAAAGTGAACGACCCTGTTTTTTGTGCATCTTCTTTGGTATCGGCGTTGTAGGTATCAACCGATACATTATCGTTAGGACCCGGACCGTAGCTGTTTTTCCAAGTAAAGGTTTCGGCCTTGGGCTTTACCACTGCTGGTTGCGCCAACCAGGTGGCTGTATTTTCTTTCAGGGTCTTTTGTACAAGCGCTTTTTTGGCTTCTATTTTTTGTTGCCAATCAGGATATTTGGCCTTTTTTATCAACAGGTTTCGTTTGCCGTCTTCATACAACCGAGGGTATTTCTGGGGATTTTTCATCATCCCTGCAGATTCGGCTTCGATTGCCTTGATTTTATCGGCAATCAACAACCCTTCCCTTTGGTAATACACCAACAAGGCTTCGAGGTACGCTTTGCGCGTAACCGGAATGAACAATAAAGCACCAGGCTTTGTATAATACCAATGGCGAGTCATGTACACGCTGCGATTGCCTTGTTTTACCGTGCTTTCGGGCACATCCTGATAAAAGCCTTTACTGTTATTGATATTTTTGGAGGCATCCATTTTGATGAAATCGTATAGTGCGATGAACTTGCCATTGTATTTTTGGGGCGTTTCATAGTAATAGGCCTCGTCGCCAAAAGAAAAAGCATTTTCTATTCCGGTATAACGGTTAACGTATGCACGAAAAACATTTTCGTATTCGCCGTTTACCAACATTTTATTTTTGACACAGATGTATTCGTAGCAGCCCATATTAAGGTCGTAGCTTGCCAAGGGATAGTTGCCCGCCAACGCGGTTGGGGTATTACCCGAAAAAGTGGTTTTGAGCACGCAGCCTTCGAGTTTATAATTGGCACGGCTTTGTTTTTCGAGCGTTTCAATTTGGGTGAGCGTGGCATTGGCCACCATTTTATTGGCCGCTGTACCCAATGCATCGAACCAATGTGCCTTTTGCTGGGGCGATTCGCAATGAGCCGCATCAATATGTTTTCCAGGCAGGGCCTCCAGGTCTTTTGACGATTTGCAATCCTGGGCATTTGTCGGCTGGATAGATGCCAGGGAGGCCATTGCCATCAAAAATAGGTATTTCATAAACTACCGGATTAAAATTGTTTTATTCCTGATAAAATTAGGTTGGCCAGACAAACTTGGCAATCATTAAAAAAGATGGTTTTTTATTTCTCCAATCTTAGCGCATAGGCCACGCTTGGATTGGCCGAAGCATTGATAGACAAATATCAACAACGGATGTTTTTAGGGTTTGATTTTCACATTCGCGTTATTGTTGCTTGTGCTTTATTCAACCGACTGCGGTAAGGTTAAAAGGCTCTGCAACAGATGTTAAGGCTGATGGTAGTATTTGTTTTTAATTTCGGAAATTAAAGCCGCAAGTTTTTTGATCCTCGTTTCGTCAGAAGGGTGTGTAGACAGAAATTCGGGTACTTTGTTTTGGTTAGCCGCATTCATACGTTGCCAAAAAGGAATAGCTTCGTCGGGGTCATAGCCCGCCATCGCGGCAAATATTAAACCCAATCGATCCGCTTCGCTTTCCTGCATGCGACTGTTGGGCAATGCCAGCGCAAGGTTAGAGCCTACCAGATACAGCCCGAGAAACAGCGCCTGTGTTTGCTGTTTCTTTTCCTTCATGGCTTCCTGCAGTATCATGCCGCCCAGGCTAATCAATAGGCCCTGGCTCATGCGTTCGTTGCCATGGCGTGCAATGGCATGCGCAATTTCATGGCCCATCACCACAGCCAGTGCATTTTCGTTTTGCGTGTACGGCAACAATCCGGTATACACCACCACTTTGCCACCAGGCATGCACCAGGCATTTACGGTAGCGGCATCGATGGTATGGTAATCCCATTTAAAATTTTGAAGGTCTTTGCCCAGGTTGTTTTCCTGCATATATTTTTCTACCGCCTGCTGGATTTTTGTGCCTACATGGGTTACCAGCTGGGCTCTTTCGTCGTGCGGAGAAAGGGTAGCACTGCTTTTTACCACCGAAACGTATTGCGTTAAGGCCATAGCCGTTATCATGGCATCGGGCACCAGGTTGATTTGCTTCCTACCGGTAATGGGTATGGTTTTGCAAGCCAAAAATCCGGTTGCAAGCGATGCCAAAACCAAGAATAGGGGCTTTTTCATCAATAGTTATCTGATTCCTTTAAACAAATCCTGGGCTTTGTTGCCGAATATGGGCAATGGCTTTTCTTCGCCATTAACCGCACTAATGAGCGCAAAAACCCAAAGCACCAAAAAACCCAACAGAACGAGGCCAAGGGATATGGAGATGATATGCCCCAGGTATGGGATAAAAGCAACCAGCAGCTGGACGATACAAACCCCAAATGCACAAAGCATCAAAAACAGGGATTGCCTGATATGGAACAAGGCTAACTGACTTTTATTTTTACTCAACTGAACGTAGGCTATAATCCATCCGATAATGGTGATGTAGCTGATAATTGCCATGGTTTTCTCGTCCATTTCCTGTGTCTGCTCTGTATTCATTGCTTAAATATTATGGTGAAAATGAAATTTACAAGGTAAAAGTAGCTTAGAATAAGAGGCGCATCAATCGTTAAAAAAGATGATTTTGTAGGCTGTTGGGGAGCATCAAAAAAAGGATGGAGAATATGAAGCGCTAAAATTTATGCCATTGATAAATAAAAGGGGCTACACTGCTATTTCAGTTGGTGAGAACATGGCTTCCAAAAGCTATTTTTATAGACAGTAAAACGGATAATTGCAAGAAGCCTAAGTCTTTTAAAGAAGGTAAGCCCTCATAGAGTTAATCAATATTGCTATAAAAGCGCCCCGACATCTTTACATCACCTTGTCATCCCTTACCAAATACAACGGAAATACCTTTGCAGATTGATCTATTCTTATCCGAATTACAATAGATCCCAGAAACATTTTGCGTACATTTATGTTAATAGTTTAACTTATTCTCAATTGACATGGAAAGATCAGAAATCATAGCGCTGCTCGAAGTAATCAACCAACAGGTAAGTTCATCCATACTGGGCGGCATGGAAGAAGAGTATGAAGAACTTGAAAGTATGGGCCTGATCACGATCGACCGCAAGTCTGTACAATGGTCTGCGGCAATGACCCCTGAAGGAAATGCCTATCTGGGGCATGATTAGCCCATCGCTAGTTATCGTTGCAATAGTTTGCAAATTCAATAGGAAATGTCAATCGATTTTGGAGCAGGTATAGGCACGGCTCTTAACTGTAGTCAATTTTCGTATACCTAAGACTTCATCTGGATTCGGCTATATTTTGTGTATTTCAGTAAAAGTATCCACCCTATTTCGTTCCAAACTGTCCAGCCCGATCAGGGCTTTTTCTTTTTAGTACCTTTCCATCTGGAAGAACATCAAGCCGCCTGACCACAGATCCGGCAGGTTCCCCAAAACGCTTTTGCTCTGCAAAAGCCCGGAATCCGCATCCAAAGCAATCTCAGATCATAGTCATATATATAGGTAGGCTTAAAGCAGAATAGACCTGCCGTTTTTAGGCTCCAGATAAGCCAGGATTTATTTTCAGTATGGGTAGTGAACGGATGATCCAGAAGGGATCATCAAAGTCTTAAAAGGCCTTAAAATCAACCGACTGCACACTTTTAAGCGAAACAGGGTGTACACTTTGGAGCGAAAGATGTGGCCACTTTGCAAAAAAAGATGTGGCCACTTTTGGAATAACCCCCAATTATAAGGGGTATAAATGTTAATATTAGACCAAATATCAACAGAAGAATCAGTACTAAGGTTGATGATTTGCCTTTTTTATATTGCTGATATAATGAAACTTTTTTTCCATATCGGATTGAGAGAGTGTTAACTATTCAGTCCAAATATATAAACATTAATAAGCTCACCGCTATGCTCACGGGGAAAATGTGTCAAGGAAAAAGTACGATAGTACGCCCTTGACTATGTTCTACACAAGCGATTGGCGAGATATTTGAGCAAATATCATGATGATCGTGTAGCATTTTCGACTGCGTAGGTGAGCCACACTGAGATAGCTGGTGGATTTAGCCTTGAGTTAGCGAATGCTAAATTCAGAGTAAGCTATCATAAGTTGCGCCACTTTGTTAAAGCATAAGGAATGACAAATAACATTTGGCGGTTCTTATGCAACATTCGTAGCAACGAATACCAATCAACCTAATAATTAACGCACTGCCCCGCCCCAAAACCTACAGGCTGAAAAGTTAACGCAGTTGCCTTGTAAAGCGACAGTACCGATGATAAAACCACCAAACAAATGACTTGACTTAGCCTTTGCAATCTCTAAGCCGAAAAGAGTGAAAGGCTGAGTTCAGGAATGACATAAAGTAAAAATTATGAACACGCTTTTCTAGCTTCGAAACACTACGTTTTTAAGACAAAATATCCTAAATTAGAGTGCCCATCCAACCGGAAAAAGAATGAACAAAAAGACGCTCCTCTTTGCCTTTACATTCCACATTATTTGCGGAATGGCCTTAGCGCAAACTCCTACAGCTTCAAGGAATTATGTAATGGAAACAACGGTAAAAACAAATGGAGTTACCGATGCTTCACAATTGGCTTCGTTAGATGTAGATTATGCCAACCGTACCATCACCTATTTTGATGGACTTGGCAGGCCAATCCAAATTGTTCAGTGGAAGGCAAGCCCGAACAGAAAAGACATCGTGCAGTTTATGGTGTATGATGCGTTGGGCAGAGAAGCCGTCAAATATCTTCCATACGCGGAACAGACAAGCAATAACGGAAGCTTTAAAGAAACTGCTTTGGCCAACCAGACGGGCTTCTACGGCTCGGGAAGCTGGGATGCAAATGTTGCAAGAAGTCAATACCCGTTAAAAAGAACAGTCTTCGAGGCATCCCCGCTCAATAGGGTTTTGGAGCAGGGTGCAGAAGGTGCTTCTTGGCAACCTTACAGTTCCGGCATATCAAATTCGGGCCATACCATTAAGGCAGACAGCAAATTCAATGCTGTCAACGAAGTGCTTCGCTGGACAACAACAGGCTCTGGAGCAACGGCATCTTCAACTTTTCTCCCGAACACTTTATATAAAACAATAACCAGGGACGAGAACTGGACAAGCGGGAAAGGTGGCACTGTCGAGGAGTTTAAGGATACGGAAGGAAGGCTGGTGCTAAAGAGGATCTGGCAGGACGAAAGCACTGCTCTGTCAACTTATTATGTTTATGATGAAACTGGAAACCTTAGATATGTAATCCCCCCTGCGGTTTCTTCGACAACCTTTACAGAGACTGATGCCGTTTTTAAGAATTTTGTCTATGGCTATCACCATGACGGCAGAAAACGGGTCATAGAAAAGAAAATCCCGGGAAAGGGCTGGGATCATCTGGTATACAACAAGCTCGACCAGATCGTAATGACGCAGGACAGCGTTCAGCGCATCAACGGCAAATGGTCTTTTGTGAAATACGACGCGATAGGGAGAACCATAATAACAGGAACAGCAAACAGTTCTTCAAGTCGCGCCTCTTGGCAGGCCAGCATCGATGGGCAATCCGTGCTTTGGGAAAGCAGGGACGACGCCAACAGCAATGGTACTGGCATAGGCTACAGCAATCTCTCCCTTCCTGTTGCAGGAATAGCCGAATACCTCAATATCAGCTATTATGACGACTACAGTTTCTATGGAAACAGCTTTGGCCAGCCTGTTTCTCCTCAGGTTGCAGACGGGCGGACCAGAGGCCTTGCTACTGGAACAAAGATCGGAATATTGGGAACTGGCGACAGGTTGCTTACTGTCAATTATTACGACGATAAAGGCAGGATTGTACAGACCAAAAGCGAAAACCATTTAGGTGGTACCGATATTATCGATAATGCTTATAATTTCGCAGGAGAACTGACCGCCAGTACAAGAACACATTCGGCCAATAGTACAACTACCATTATCGCCAATTCTTACAATTACGACCATTCAGGGCGTAAAATTAGCACCAAGGAAAACATAAACAGCCAAGGCGAAGTAGTGCTTAACAAATTCGAGTATAATGAAATCGGCCAGCTCAAGCAGAAAAGCCTTCACAGTACCGATAATGGTGCGACCTTTCTGCAATCGACAAAATTCTCGAACAACGAACGGGGCTGGCTTACCGGCAGTAATTCTCCCGAGCTGAGTATCAGGTTGGGCTATGACACAACCGCCAATCCACAATACAACGGCAATATCAGCACGCAGCTATGGGGCACTGGTTTTGGAAACAAATTCATGTATGCCTACGATAAGCTTAGCAGGCTGACGAATGCAACAAGCACGGGCATCTACATGAGCGAAGCGATAGGCTATGACGCAATGGGGAACATCGGCTCGATGAGCAGGGACGGTGCAACTACGAGCATTTACAGCTATACGGGCAATCAGCTCAACTATATTGCAGGCGGGCCTTTGGCCAGTTCTAGCTATGCCTATGACGGCAACGGCAATGCGACTTCTGCCACCGTTGGCCCGGCGAGAACAACCGTATCGCTGGCTTATAACCAGTTAAATCTTCCCGTTGCCGTAACAGGCTCTGGCATCAGCCTATCCTACGTTTACAATGCGGTAGGACAGAAACTGAAAAAGACGAACAGCTCAACCGGAGCTGTATCGGACTATATAAACGGCATCCAATATTCAAACGGCTCTATAGAATTTATCCAGACTGAGGAAGGAATTGCAAGAAAAAGCGGGGGAAGCTACAGCTATGAGTACAATCTCACAGACCATTTGGGAAATGTGAGGTACACCTTTAACAAGCATCCCACCACTGGAGCCTTGCAAAAACTACAAGCCGACGATTATTATGCCTTTGGATTGAGGAAATCGTCCCAATTCGGCAACAACAAGTATCTTTATAACGGAAAGGAACTACAGGAAGAACTGGAGCAGTATGACTACGGCGCAAGATTTTATGATCCTATGATAGGCAGATGGAATGCAGTTGATCCTTTGTCTGAGAAAATGAAAGTACTTTCTCCATATGTTTATGGAGCAAACAATCCAATAAGATTTATAGATCCGGATGGCAAAGAAATATGGATAGGATTTAATGTGACTGATAAAGATGGTGGTGTTACCCATCAACAAGTGCAGTACAGAAACGGGAAACTATATGAAAAAAATGGTAAGGAATATAAAGGGAATAATAACTATGTCATGGAGGTGACCGATGATTTGAATAGGCTTTCTAAAGGTGACAAGGAATTATCTAAGCGATTAGGCACTCTTCAAAAAAGTAAAAACAAGCATATAATAGTCATGACTGAAAAAGGGCAAGGAGACCAAAACTCCGCACTATCAAAAAGTGACGACATGAAGGGGATTCCAACAGGAAGCTTAACCTGTCTCTTATACACATCTAAAAAAGGGGGGGGGGGGGGGGGGGGGGGGGGGGGGGGGGGGGGGGGGGGGGGGGGGG
>NZ_JAELUC010000095.1 GCF_016429155.1 Pedobacter sp. ASV12
CCCCCCCCCCCCCCCTATTCCATCCCCCCCCCCCCACCTACAACACCACATGTCGTGGTTCGTCGGCAGCGTCAGATGTGTATAAGAGACAGGCATTGAAATATGAATAGATTGATGCCGGTTTTTCAGTTGCCAGTTGCCGGTTGTCGGTTTTCAGTCTCCAGTTATTTGTCTAATCCTATTACAATTCAACAATTAATAATAATACCAATCCCACAATAAACTCATGAACCCATAAGCTACTCTTCGGCATCGTTCGCTTATGTACAATTGATTGTCCGAAAACGAACATTTTTGAATGAGGTTTATGTTTAACTAATTGATAATTAGTATGTTGTTTTTTAATTGTGGCTTGGTATAAAAATTGGCATAGCCAAACTATAAAAAAGATATATGTTTCAGCTGAATCTTAAAATCGCACTGCGTAACCTTTGGAAAAACAAGGGTTATACCTTGATAAATGTTGGTGGTTTGGCCATTGGCCTGGCTAGTTGCATGTTATTGCTCATTTACGTCGCCTACGAGTGGAGTTTTGATAGGCAGGCACCCCATAGCGATAAAACCTATGTAGTTTACAACAACTTTAAAACCGATGCCGAAACTTTCAGTTGGGCTTGGACACCTGGCGTCATGGCCAAAGAAGTACAAGAAACCATTCCAGGCGTAGCCTACGCATCGCACTCAAGCTATCCGCAACAGCAGCTGATTGGCTTTGACAAAAAGCAGTTCAAAAAAAATACCGTCTTTGCCGATAAGGCATTTTTAAAGATATTTGATTTTAAGTTTTTGAACGGCAATGCCGAGCAGGCGCTAAGCGATATAAATTCGGTTATTTTGACCGAAACTTTGGCCAGGTCCTTGTTTGGTACCGAAGATCCTCTCAATAAAACCTTGAAGCTCAACAATAATGAAGTACTTAAGGTAACAGGTGTTATTGCCGATATTCCCTACAACAGCAGCATCCGCTTCGATTACCTGCTCACTTGGGACATGTACCTGAAACAAAATCCATGGGCGAAAAACAACAACTGGGGCAGCAACCATTGCTTAACTTTGGTCCAGTTGCAAAGCAATAAGTCGTTTAATGAAGCTAATGCTCAGATGAAAGGAATTTATGGCCGTCACATTAAAGATGCCAATGTAAGTACAGCCTTGTTGCATCCGCTTACCAAATGGCATTTGTACGATAAATTCGAGCGTGGTAAACCGGTAGGTGGCCGTATAGACCAGATTAAGCTTTTCTTTATTCTGGCGTTCTGTATTCTTCTTATCGCCTGCGTTAATTTTATGAACCTTTCTACAGCCCGTTCAGAGAAGCGCAGCAAAGAAGTTGGCGTACGCAAGGCAATCGGCTCGTCGAGGAAATCGCTCATCAACCAATTCATGCTCGAATCATTGCTGCTTGCTGTGATAGGAATGGCTGTTGCTTTTGTGCTCATCGAAATTAGCCTGCCTTATTTCAATGGCTTGCTCAATATTCATTTGGCCATTGACTACAACGATTGGAGGTTTTGGGGCGCTTTGGTAGGCTTAACCATCGTTACTGGCCTGTTGGCAGGAAGTTATCCTGCATTTTATTTGTCGTCTTTCGAGCCTATCAAAGTACTGAAAGGCTTTAGCCTGCCGGGCAAAACATCGGTGTCTGTACGGAAGGTACTGGTGGTATTTCAATTTACTTTTGCCGCTTGTCTTATTGTTTGTACAGCGGTAGTTTACCAGCAGCTTAATTTTATAAAAAACAAGCCCATCGGATTTCAAAAGACCGGTCTTGTCGAAATTCCGATACAAGGAAGCCTGCTTGATCAAAGCAAGCTCAATCTGCTGAAGCAACAGTTATTGGCTTCGGGTGCGGCTAGCCACGTCAGTGCCTTCAGTACCGGTTTAAACGAAAGTGGCAACAATACTTTTGGCATCACCTGGCCTGGCAAGAACCCTAACGATAGGGTGCTTTTCAATACCCGTGCAGTTGATTTTGACTTTGTAAAAACCATAGGCTCGCAATTGGTTTCGGGGAGGGAATTTTCTTCCACCGCCGATTCGGGGAGCCGACAAGTGATGATTAACGAAGCCGCGGCAAAAGTGATGAACCTGAAAGAAGGCGTGGGAGCTACTTTAACCTTTGGCAGCGATCAGGTAACCGTAATCGGTGTAATGAAGGATTTTACCAACGAATCTCCCTACCAAAGCGTGAGGCCAATGATGATGTATTATTATCCCGAAGACCTTAACAGGGTGCTTATCCGATTAAACCCAAAGCAGAGTATCAGCGCCTCGGTAAACCAGGTTGATGAGGTGGTGAAATCCATCAACCCCGATTTCCCGGTAGACAGGGTGTTTGTTGACGATAATTTTGAACAGAAATTTAACGACGAAAAGCTGTTGGGCACCTTGTCTAACTGGTTTGGTGGATTTGCCATCTTTATTTCGTGTTTGGGTTTGCTGGGCTTGGCGCTTTTCATGGCCGAACAACGCAAAAAAGAAATCAGTATTAGAAAAGTATTGGGTGCCAACACTACCGACATCCTCACCTTGCTGAACAAAGACTTTGTTAAGCTGGTAGCTATTGCCAACCTCATTGCCTTTCCTTTGGCCTACATTATTGTGAGCAAGTGGCTTTCGGCTTACGAATTCAGGGTGGGCATTTCTGTATGGCCTTTTGTGATAGCTATGGTAGCCTGTTTGGTTGTTGCCATACTAACGGTGAGTCTACAATCTATCAAAGTAGTCAAATCAAATCCCATTGATGCCTTAAAATACGAGTAATCAACGAATAAAATTAATGAACTGCCGAACCTTACCAAAAAAATAGATGTTCAAACTTAACTTAAAGATTGCCTTAAGAAACCTTTGGAAAAACAAAGGCTATACATTGATTAATATTTTGGGCCTTTCTATTGGCATGGCCAGCTGTATCCTCATCTTTATTTTTATCAACTACCAGATGAGTTACGATAAAGGTTACAAGAACGGAAACCGGATTTATCGGGTAGTTTCCGAATGGAAATATACCGATGGCAACGATTTTCATTCGCAGGGTGTACCGAGGCCTTTGGCCGCGGCCATGCGTAACGACTTTTCGCAGTACTTGGAAAAAGTATCGGCCATTCAGGGTGGCGGGGGCATCATTAAGGTAAACGATGCCCATGGCAAAGAGCGGCTTAAAACCACCGCAGACGTATTTTATGTAGAACCCGATTTCTTTGGCATTTTCGATTTTAAATGGCTTGCCGGCAACGCCCAGGCCTTAAAGGATCCCAATACTACCGTACTTTCTAAAAAAATGGCCAACCGTTTCTTTGGCAATTGGCAAAATGCGGTCGGCCAATCATTCAATTACCAAAACGACATCAATTACAAGGTGGTAGGTGTAATTGACGATGTTCCCGAAAACAATTCTATTCCATTAACTATTGTACTTTCCTACAAAAATTATAAAAGCAAGGATTTGACAAATTGGAGCGCTGTTTCGTCGGCCTCAGAATGCTATGTGCTGTTAAAGAAAGGCTTTGACGTGAGTAGCCTCGATGCGCCTCTGTCTAAGTTTTTAACCAAGTATTACACCGAAAAAGCCCCTGGTAAGGAAAGCCACAACTTTCAGCCATTAAACCAGATCCATTACGACGAGCGCTATGGCAATTTTGCAGGCAGCATCATGCCGATGAAAGAGCTATACGGCTTAATGGTAATTGGTGCCTTTTTAATGCTCACGGCCTGTATCAACTTTATTAACCTGGCTACGGCGCAGTCGGTAAGCAGGTCGAAGGAAATTGGGGTAAGAAAGGTAATGGGCAGCATGCGCAAGCAGCTGATAGCACAATTCCTCACCGAAACTTTTGCCATCTCTGTTTTGGCCTTGCTGATTGCCTGCGTGCTTACCGAAGCCGCTTTGCCGAGCATGCAGAACCTGTTTGGAGCCAAAATTTCTTTCAGTATGCTGCAAAACCCTGTTATTTTAGTGTTCATGGCCGTGCTAACAGTGGTGGTGGCCTGTTTATCGGGTTTTTATCCAGCTTTGGTTATGTCGGGCTTTAGTCCGGCTTTGGCCATTAAAAACAAGATCAAAGCGAACACGGGCGGGTTGGGCCTGCGCAAGGTATTGGTGGTGGTGCAGTTTGCCATAACGGTAGTGCTCATTATCGGCACCCTGGTTATCATCAAACAGATGCAATATTTACGGGAGAGACCAATCGGGTTTAATCCTTCGGCCATTGCCATGGTCGATGTACCCAACGACAGCATCAGTGTACAGCGGTATGATGCGCTCAAACAGCGTATCATGCAAATACCGGGAGTAAAAAGCGCTTCTTTCTGTAGTGCGGCCCCTTCTTCGCTTAACAACAACGGAACCAGTTTTTCTTATAACAGTTCTAAGGATGCCGACTTCGATCTCAACACCAAAATGGCCGACGAGAACTATTTCAACACTTTTGGCTTGCAGATGATTGCAGGTAGAACCCTGAGCAAGAGCGATACCATCAAAGAATTTGTGGTAAATGAAACCCTGCTCAAAAAGCTCAACGTACTGAATCCAAATGATGCCATTGGCAAAATAATGCGGGTAAGCCGTAATTTCTCGGGACCCATTGTTGGCGTGGTCAAAGACTTTAACAACAATACCCTGCGCGATGCCATTTCGCCGATCGCCATCATGAGCCATAAAAAAACCTATACGGCCATAGCGGTAAAAATGGACAGCAAATTGATGATGCAAACCATGAAAGATATTGAAAAAACGTGGAATTCGGTATATCCGGAATATGTATACGGATCGTCGTTTTTAGATGACGTGATCAATAACTACTACCAAAGCGAAAAAATCATGGGTATTTTGTTCAAGGTTTTTGCCGGTGTTATTATCTTCATTTCGTTTATCGGCTTGTTTGGCCTGATTTCTTTTGTAGCTACGCAACGAACCAAAGAGGTAGCCATTAGAAGAGTATTGGGCGCTTCTACCTTTGAACTGGTTAAAATGCTGAATGGCTCCTTTTTATTGATGGTATTTATTGCTAACCTGGTGGCTTGGCCTTTGGCTTACTTGTTTGTGTCTAAATGGCTAAACGGCTTTGCCTATAGGGTAGATTTGAGTATCTGGCCCTTTGTTTTGGCCATGTGCATTTCGATGTTCATTACCCTGATTACGGTAAGCATCAGGTCGTATAAGGCGGCCAGGGCAAATACCATCGATGCATTGAAATATGAATAAGTAGACAGCCTAATCTTCAGGCCTAAATCATTGCAAATGTTCAAACTGAACCTTAAAATCGCTTGGCGCAATTTACTGAGGCACCGTCACTATGCCTTGGTCAATATCATCGGATTGGCTTTGGGCCTGGCTGGATTTGTTTTTGTTGTATTGTTTGCCAACCACGAGGAAAGCTACGATAGTTGGAAACCAGAGCTGGAGCACGTGTATCAGCTACAGGAATATTCGGACTATTACACTACCGACAAAAAGGCACATTGGCGTAGCGAAATCGACCTGCGCCTCTCTAAAATTGTAGGAAGTATGCCCCAGGTAGATGCCGTTACCAAAATCAACCTCGAATACCGGCAAAATGCGGTAACTGTTGCCGGAAAGCCACCGGTGCTGCAATCGGGTATCAGGAGTAGCGACAGCTTGTTCTTTAAGGTATTGCCTTTCGATTTTAAATTCGGAAATGCAGATAGGGCGCTTATGCAGCCCAACAGTATCGTGTTAAAAGAAGGTTTGGCACGCAAGTACTTTGGCGAAGCCAATCCCGTAGGCAAAACGCTAACCATTGCAGGTGGCAATTGGAAAGGTGCTGAAGACTTATTTACGGTTACTGGGGTGGTAAGAGAGCCAAAAACGCCTTCAAGCATCGATTTTCAGGCCATTGTTTTTGAAGATGGAGATTTCTTCGATACCGAATCGACCACCGGCAGCCCTGCCGAAGTTTATGTTCGAGCCAAAGCCATTCACAACCTTGGGCAGTTTAATCAGGTGTTGCAAAAGGCCTACCTGCCAGCAAAAGATCGTTACCTGGCCCAAGAAAAAAGTTCATTGGCCAAAGTCAAGGCCGAGGGTAACGCACCGGTTTTGCGCCTCGCCCAACTCAGGGACGTTCATCAGCATCCTCTCGAACAGCCCAGCTGGAAAGTTAGCCTAAAGCCGGTGATCGGGTTGTCCATTTTGTTGCTGCTGGTATCGGTTATCAATTTTGTTAATCTGGCTACCGCGCAGGCTACTGCAAGGGCCAAGGAAATGGGTGTTAAAAAAGTAATGGGCGCTTACAGGCGCACATTGGTTGTCCAGTTGCTTGCCGAAACTTTTATCCAATGCCTGATGGCTTTGTTTGTAGCCTTGCTCTTAGTAGAGCTGGCTTTGCCGGTCTTAAACCAATCATTCAGCTTGGAGCTGTCGTTATTTAAAGGACCTTTGTTGTTGCCACTGTTGGCCCAGCTATTGGGTATTGTAGCGGTGGTAGGACTGCTTACTGGACTTTATCCTGCCTTGTTGCTCTCGGCTTTTCGGCCTTACGAAGTGTTAAAAGGAAATTTTGCCACAAGCACCAAAGGAAGCGCGGTGCGCAAGGCCTTGGTAACGGCCCAGTTGGTGGTTTCCATCAGTTTCATCATAGGTGTTTTGGTGGTTAACCAGCAACTAAGCTACCTCAGGCAGCGCGACCAAGGCTTTACGGCCATGGGCATTCTCAACTTGCGCTCGGATATTGGAGGGGAGGCCAGTTCTTACTTTCAACGCATCAAACACATCGATGGGGTCAAGTACGTAGCTTTCAGTTCGGGCATAATTGGCGACAATGCCTCTTCGGTGCAGCGCTTTAAATACCAAAACGAAACCAAAGAACTTTATGGGCTGGGCATGGGCATAGAAGGGATGCAGGCCTTAGATGCCAGGTTGGTAGCAGGGAGGCTTTTTTCGGCGGCCATAGTTCAGGATACAATAAACAATGCCATCATCAACGAAAGCGCTGCCAAGCTTTTTGCGAACAATATGGTGGGTCAAACCATCATGGCCAATGATACTGTGCCGGTAAATATTATCGGTGTAATTAAGGATATCCAGGTTGAAGGCTTCGAAAGCCATGTAAAGCCTTCTATTTACGTAGTCGAAACCAATAATTGGAAAAAGGGGGTGGGCTTTACGCACAAACCTACCACACTGATCAGGTTTGATAAGGCCAAAACCAGGCAGGTGCTAACCGAAATAGAAAAGATCTTTGCCGAAATGAACGAATTTTATCCGGCAAGCTTTTCTTTTGTGGCAGACGACCTGTCTAAAGTATTCGTCGTACACGAACGTTTCGAAAAAATGATAGCCCTGTTTTCCGGTCTTTCACTCAGTTTGTCGCTGTTTGGCCTGTTTGCACTAGCCGCTTTGATCACCAGGCAGAGAACCAAGGAAATTGCGATCCGCAAGGTGTTGGGCGCGGCTACTACCCATATTCTGTTGTTGCTCAATAAAGGCTATGTATGGATGGTGTTGCTGGCCAATGTCCTTGCTTTTCCAATGGCCTATGTGTTGGCCAAGCAATGGCTAAACGGCTTTGCCTATCGGATAAATATCAGTCTCTTGCCATTTGTGTTGGCTTTGATTGCCTCTATGGTGGTTACCTTGATTACCGTTAGCCTGCAGGCACGTAAGGCAACTAAGGCAAACCCGGTTAAAGCCCTCAAATACGAATAAAACCACCTGCCAGGATGTATCCAATGCCTTGGTTCAGTAGCCGTCCGCTACCGTACAGCATGGTGTTCGGAAACGAACATTTTTGATTTTTTTGTTTTTGTAAGTTATTGATTTTTAACGTTTTGTTTTTATTTTTTTCGCTTGGTACAAAATTGGCATAATGAGAATTAACGATTAAACTCTGATGCTATGTTCCGCCTGAATCTTAAAATCGCACTTCGAAATCTTTGGAAAAACAAGAGCTACAGCCTCATCAATATCCTGGGGCTTTCTATCGGTATGGCCTGTTGTATCCTGATTTTTATTTATGTGAGCTTTCAGCTTAGTTTTGATCGGGACTTTGAAAATAAAGATCGTATTTACCGTTTTGTTACCGATTGGAAATACAATAGCTTCGAGGATAACTCTGCTGGCGTGCCCATTCCGTTAATTGGAGCGGCGCGTAACGATATTGCCGGTTTGGAAAAAGTAGCAGGTATCCTGCGCGATGGGGGAGTAGTCATTGTAAAGGACGAACAAGGTAAAGAAAAGATCAAGGAAGACAAGTTTCTATACTATACCGATCCCGAGTTTTTCGATATTTTCAACGTAAACTGGTTGTATGGCAATCAGAATAACGGCTTGGCCGATCCCAATGCCGTAGTTTTGGCCGAGAGCATGGCCCAAAAATACTTCGGCGATGCCAAATCGGCGATGGGCAAGCCAATTACGATTAATGGCGGCACGCTTAAAGTGGTCGGCGTGTTTAAAGACATGCCCCAAAACAGCAGCTTTCCACTAAAAGTGGTCGTGAGTTTTCAGACCTATTACGCCAAAAACAATAAGGACTGGGAATCGGTAAGCTCGAGCAATGCATGCTATGCGCTTTTGAAAAAAGGAACTACCCTTGCAGATCTGCAAGTACCTTTGGCCAAGTTTAACGAAAAATACAACAAGGGAAACCTGCTGCCCGGTAACCAGAGCAACCGACTACAATCGTTAAAAGACATACATTTTGACGAACGTTATGGCAGTTTTGGCGAAAATACGATCACGAAAAAAGAAATCTATGGACTAATCGTTATTGGGCTTTTTCTGCTGCTCACAGCCTGTATCAACTTCATTAACCTGGCCACTGCGCAATCGATTAACCGCTCTAAAGAAGTTGGGGTACGCAAGGTAATGGGCAGTGCGCGCAAGCAACTGATTTTTCAATTCCTTACCGAAACCTTGGCCATTACCCTCGTTGCCTTGTTGATTGCCTGTGTGTTGTCTGAATTGTCGATTCCGCTGATGGAGAAGATACTGAACAATAAGGTCCACTTCAGCCTTTTCAAAAATCAGTCTATTTTTATATTTATGACGGGTTTGGTGGTGTTGGTAAGCTTTTTAGCTGGTTTTTACCCGGCATTGGTTATTTCGGGCTTCAATCCGGCGCTGGCCATTAAAAACAAGGTAACCGTAAATGCAGGGGGCTTGAGCCTGCGGAAGATATTGGTAGTGGTACAATTTGCCATTACGGTGGTTTTGATTATTGGTACGTTGGTGATCATGGACCAGATGGAATACATGCGCAAAAAACCTTTGGGATTCAATACACAATCGATAGCCATGGTAGGCCTGCCCAATGACAGCGCCAGTAAGGCCAAACGGGGTACGCTTAAAGAAAGGATATTGAAGGTTGCCGGCGTAGAAATGGTCAGCTATTGCACCATGGCGCCGATGTCTAATAACTTGAATACGACCAGTTTTAGCTTTGATGGGCAGCAAAACAAGGATTTTGAAGTAAGGTTGGCGCCATCAGACGAAAACTACTTTAAGCTGTTCGGACTGCAGCTCATTGCCGGCAAGGCATTTGCCAAAAGCGATTCGGCAAATGCCTATGTGGTGAATGAAACTTTCCTTAAGCAGGTCAATATTTCCGATGCGCAACAGGCTTTGGGCAAAATCATCGACCAAAATGGAAGGAGGGCTCCGATTGTTGGCGTAGTGAAGGATTTTAACGACCAATCGCTTCAGCAGCGTATTTCGCCACTGGCCATTTATCCAGAAAGCAGGCGCTACTACACCATGGCCCTCAAAATAGACAACAACCAGATGATGTCGGCCATGAAACAGGTAGCGCAAATATGGAACGACACTTTTCCGCAGGAGGTTTACTATGCCCAATTTCTGAACGAGAGCATCAACAATTACTATGAAGCAGAAAAAACCTTGGGCATGCTGTTCAAGGTATTTGCAGGCATCATTATTTTTATCTCTTTTATTGGACTTTTCGGCTTAATTTCGTTTGTGGCCACACAACGTACGCGCGAGCTGGCCATCAGAAAAGTGTTGGGTGCATCGACCCAAGAGCTGGTCAAAATGCTGAACAGTTCTTTTTTATGGATGGTTTTTGTAGCCAACCTGGTGGCCTGGCCTTTGGCTTACCTGTTTGTTTCCGGCTGGCTTTCGGGTTTTGCCTATCGGATAGACCTCAGCGTATGGCCGTTTGTGTGGGCAATGCTTATTTCCATGGTCATTACGCTCATAACCGTGAGCATCCGCTCGTACAGGGCGGCAAAAGCCAATACCATTGACGCACTTAAATACGAATAAATAACATAGCAAGCGGTTGCCGGTTGGCAATCGTCATCAACAAATTAATATAAAGTCAGATGATCGAACTAAAAAACATAGAAAAATACTACGCCAATAAAGGGGTAAAAAGCTATATCCTGCGCCATGTAACCACCAGTATCAAAGCTGGCGAATTTGTTTCCATCATGGGCCCATCGGGTGCCGGAAAATCTACCTTGCTCAACATCCTGGGCATGCTCGAAGAGCCAACTTATGGCGAGTACCATTTTATGGGCGAAGATGTAACCGCACTGAACGAGCGCAAAAGAATAGAACTGTACCGCAACCACATCGGTTTTGTGTTTCAGGCCTACCACCTCATTGATGAAATGACCGTGGCCGAAAATATCGAAGCTCCTTTGCTGTACAAAAAGATTTCGAGCGGAGAACGCAAAAGTCGAATTGCCGATATCCTCGACCGTTTTAATATCGTAGCCAAAAAAGACCTGTTTCCTAACCAGCTTTCGGGTGGCCAGCAGCAATTGGTGGGCATTGCCCGTGCCCTAGTAGCGCAGCCTTCCATTATTTTGGCCGATGAGCCTACCGGAAACCTGCAATCGGCACAGGCAGAACAGATCATGGATTTGTTTAAAAAACTGAATGAAGAAGAAAAGATTACCATCTTGCAGGTAACCCACTCGGAGAAAAATGCACAGTATGGCAACAGGATATTGAACATAGAAGATGGCGTAATTAAAGAGGATTTAGCCGTTGCCGTGCGATAGTTTTCATTGAGCAGTTTGCGGATAACAATTCGGGGCTAACCGTTCAATAGTTTAACAATGAAATGCTTAGGTTATGGTAAATAAGTCCATGCGCTAAGCAGCCGATAAACCATAAATAAACCAACCAATCAATTATATGTTTAAGATCAATTTCAAAATCGCATTGCGGAACCTGCTCAAAAACAAGGTTTATGCGGCGATCAATATCGGCGGACTTGCACTTGGGCTCACCGCTTTTGTATTGCTCCTGTTGTTCATCAACCACGAAAAAAACTACGATCAATGGGACACACAGCTCGAAAAGGTTTACCAGATCAGGGAAATGCACGATTTCTTTACGCCCGACAACAAGCCTCATTGGCAAGATATCGGCGATTCGCGCATTGCCAATCTCCTTACCGAGAAAGTGCCTCAGTTCAAACACGTCACCAAGATCAGCAACAACTGGGGCAACGGCTATAGTTCCATCAAGGTGGCCCAGAACGAGCCGGTTCTACAGAAGGGATTTAGGGATGCCGATTCGTCTTTTTTTAAAGTATTTCCCTATCAGTTTATTTATGGCGACGAAAAAACGGCCATCAATAAGCCCCATACCGTTGTATTGAAACAAAGTATAGCCAAGCAACTGTATGGAACCGATAAGGTGCTTGGCAAGACCCTGAAATTGGTCATGTGGCGCAATGATCCTGGCGAGGAATATACGGTTACGGGCGTGGTGGCCGATCCGGCAACTGCCCAAAGCGTAGCCTTTAACGCCATTACCCATAGTGGCAACCGGGAAAAGGACCCTGAAAACCCTGGGAGTTCTAATTATTGCCAGATTTATGCCTTGGCCAACCAAGCACTCGATACGGCTTCGCTAAACCAGAATTTGCTAAAAGTATACATCGATTTTAAAAAGGCCAGCTTTGCGCAGCGCAAAATCAATTTCGCCGATTATTACAAAGAGGGGAAAAAGCCGGGCCTAATGGCCTTTCCTATGCAGCAGGTACATTCAAATCCGGCATTGAGTTCGGGCTGGTTCGATAAAATAAAGCCTATAGTAGCGTTGTCTATTTTCCTGTTGCTGGTTTCTGTCATCAATTTTGTAAACCTGGCCACTGCGCAGTCGGTGCAAAGAGCCAAAGAAGTAGGCGTAAAGAAAGTATTGGGAGCCTATAAAAAACAACTGGTAATGCAATTTTTGGTCGAATCGGCCATTCAGAGCTTACTGGCCCTGTTTATTTGTGTTGCCCTAGTTGAAGTGCTTTTGCCTGCTTTTAGTAATCATTTTGAAGTAGAACTGAGTTTCTGGCGCAGCAAGCAACTGTTTAGCCTGGTGGTTCAGCTTTTAGGCCTTTTCGTGCTTATTACTTTGTTGGCGGGCTTCTACCCAGCCTGGGTACTGTCTAAATACAACCCGGTAAAGGTGCTGAAAGGTAATTATGAAAGCGGATTTAAAGGCATGGCTTTAAGAAACGGATTGGTTGTCCTGCAGTTTATCATCGCCGTTACCTTTATCATCGGCATCGGTGTAATGCAAATGCAGACCAGCTATATTGCCCATAAGGATTTGGGCTTCGACAAGAGCAAGCTCATCAATATTGCTACGAATTACGACGATAATTTTGCCGAAAGGATCAAGAAAATAGCTGGTGTGCAATACGTGGCCACCACTACGCAGGTCATGGGCAATGCATTTAACGTACCTCAAAAAATCACTTATAAAGACCAGCAATTCGACATCAATACCGTTACGGTAAGCATGGATGCCTTGCCTGCCTTAGGTGCACAGGTAGTTAGTGGCCGTATCTTTTCTCGCGAATACAAACAAGACACCGTCAATACAGCCGTACTCAATGAAACGGCCGCTAAACTGCTGGGCAAAAACATCGTTGGCCAAATGTACAAGAGCGGAGAAGGCGAACATCAGAATGCCTTTCAAATTGTTGGCGTAATTAAAGACCTGTCTCTTATACACATCTCCGAGCCCACGAGACAGTACTCATGATCGCGTATGCCGTCTTCTGCTTGAAAAGGGGGGGGGGGGGGGGGGGGGGGGGGGGGGGGGGGGGGGGGGGGGGGGGGGGG
>NZ_JAELUC010000096.1 GCF_016429155.1 Pedobacter sp. ASV12
CCCCCCCCCCCCCCCCCCCCCCCCCCCCCCCCCCCCCCCCCCCCCCCCCCCTCTTTTAGATGTGTATAAGAGACAGCCACTAATATTAGTGGAGTATAAAAATAAGCAGGTCTATCAGCGCTTTTGTTTTTATAAATAGCAATTTTTAACCCTCCGTATGAATTCAAACTATAGGTATTATAGAATGAGGGGATTTCAAAATCCAAGGCAGTACCTTGGTTAGTTTCTAGTTGTGCCATAATTTCGTTGATTAGCTTATGTACTTTCCATCTTCGTCTAACTGAAAATAATCTCCAGCTTTTGCAATGGTCAATTCGTTGGGGCATCTGCTATAACTACCGCCGTCACTTCTGTGGCAAATTACAGCTGTTCTATTGTCGAAGCGAATTTCCGCTACTTCATTAGGTTTAATTGTAGTGAATGTTATCCCAGTACCCGTATCCCAATCTAACGTGAGTACGATATTTCTATCATCTAGCGTATTTTCAAAACTGGCAAAAACTTCGTCTTCTTTTCTTTGGCTATTCATATTCGATAGTTTAGTTTTGCCTACTTTGTAATCCGGTGTTCAGCTTGTCCGTTGAAAGATGTTTTTTGTTAAGCCAACTACAAGATGAGACTATTTGCAATACTGTTTGTCTGCTTTGCAGGCTTTTTTAAACCATTTTTCAGCTTTGTTTTCGTCCTTTTCTAAATTTGGTCCGCCTTTTTCATAAAGTTGCCCTAGGTAGTACATCGCTTTGGCGCCTTTCTTTTCGGCATCTTTTTCGTAATAAGCCTGTGCTTGCTTCCAGTCTTTTTCTACGCCACCTTCACCAAGCTCGTAAATAACGCCAGCGGCGGTGTAGGCCCCAGTGTAGCCATTCCTAACCGCTTTCAAATAGGTTTCTACAGCCAATTTGCCATCGGTTTTTCTAACCGAATTACCATAGTTGTACAAGAGCGTAGTATATTTGCTGTCAAACCAGTTGCTTTCTCCCTTGCCAATATCGAGCTTGTTTTTGGGGTCGTTTTCCATGAGCTTAAGCGTACGTGCAAGCCATACGGCTGCGCTGTCTTTTTTATCCAGCTTTTCCTTATTGTAATAGAGGTCTGCTATTTTATCGGCTAGCCAGTAGTTCCTTTTTTCTTCGGGAGTATTGTAATAGTTGATCGTGTAGTACCTAACTGCGTTATCATAATCTTTCAGTTCTTCATATTTGCTGGCTATGGTGTAAGACATGGCTACGGCTTTATCAGATTTGAGAAGTTTCGAAATTTCATCCAATGAACTGGTTTTATATTTGTTTATTTCGGATGCGGCGCCACTGTAGTTCTCGGTTTTGTAACCTTGCAAATAAAGGTTGGTAAAAGGCTGGCTTTTTTCTAGCCGGAACAAGTCTGAAAACCGATACGAATAATTGGTGATATTGTTTGTTGTATAGCTGCTGCTGCTGTAATTGGTATAGCCATCGTACTCGTAAAAATGAAACTGCTTCAGAAAATCGAATAGCTGAGAGTTGGCCAAATGGTTACCGTAAACTTGGTTATTTGCAGTGAAATCTAGTGTATAAAGCATATCGCCATCACTCAGTAGCATATGCCTGATTGTAGCCTGAACGTTATTGGCAAAATCGATGGTAGCCGTTTTGCCTTTTGAATCTTCGGTATACTTCGATATTTTAGCATACGAAAAGCCAATAGCCTCTACATTGGCCACGATAAAATCGCAATACGTTTCGAAAAACTTTGGATCTTTAAGCGTGGTTACCCTTCTTTCTGCTTTCTTCTGTGATTCTACAGCTGCGTTTTGGGCTTCAATTCTTTTTTGCTCTTTCCGTCGCTGCGCATCGGCCTGGATTGAGGAAATTAAATCGATTGTTTGTTGGCCTAGCTGATTAATGGCCTCTATTTTTCTTTGGGTATTAACCGCACCCTGGTTATTGTTGGTACTTGCAACAGGTGGCGTGTAGGTAGGTAAACTCACCGTTGGCGTATTGTTGTAAATGGGGTTCTGACTGCTTGCAGGAGCCGAACCGGAACCTGGATTGTTTGGCGAGCCTTTGCCAGCTGTTGTTGAAGGACCGTTTTGTGGATTGTTAGCGGTTTTCTTAGGATTGATCTTATAATTCGGCGTTCCGTTATCACATTCGGCATAATTTGGATAACCTTCAATGTTGGTGCTGCAACCGCCATACCTTTCGGCAAAACAAACTTTGGTAACACGAACGGTAAAATTGGTAGAACTTGATTTATAGGGAACAGACGTGTAGGTTTGCGTTCCCCCGGGCTGCAAAGCGCCCCAGCCGCCATGTATGCTGTTTTCGCCACCAATAATAACCTCGCCATCAAAGCTTACGGTTTTTGAATAATTGTTTTTCCATCGCACATTCCACCAATAGCTGTTTGTGCTTTTGTTAAAACCTAGGTTCATTATGCTATACTGAATGCCTTTATAGCACGAAACAGAAGTCCATGGACCCCATTGGGAGGTTTGCCCAAATACATAGGCTGTTTGCCAAAGAATAAACGTAAGGAGTATATACTTTTTCATGATGGTTGGTTTTGATCAAAGATGATGTTCATGCCTAAAAAGGTTTATCGCTTATCAAGAGGGTTCAGGTAGGTACTTTGGCCATATTGTGGCCAGAATATGAGAACGGTGCAAATGCCAATAAAATAGACCCATTGAGATATATTATTTATTGTTTGTTTATGCTAAGCTATCAAGACTGTAATGATTGTAGAGGATAATTGAGTGAGCTATGCGATTTTGCTGGTAAGCTATTGTGTATGTTGAGTGTAATGGAATTGTATGCCGCGGCAACCAGCAAGCCTTTTTGCCTTAGCCTAAACAGTAAATAGGCCATCTCACAGCTGCAAAGGTAAATCCCACTCAATTTTGGATTCTTTTGCTGCTTTTTCTGATTATCTTTAAATATCAAATCTCTTGCTATGGGGTCGCTAAAAAGCGCATGTTTAAAAATATCGTTGTTTTTATGGCTTGTTGTGTTGGCCAGTCTCCAGGTTTCGGCACAAAAAAACAGCAAACCCATATCCATTAATGCGGCAGCCAAATACACCAATTTTTTAAGCCAAGCCGATTATGCCATTTCGAAAAAAAACAACAAAACGCTGGCCGAGCTGCACATACTAAATTGGAAGCCTTTAGATAGTACTTTGAAGGCTCTTCAAGAATTCCCAGACACAGTACTGCAATATTGGATACATTTTAGCACCAAAAACGATTATCCAACCGATACGACCCTGCTGCTCAAAGTGGCCACCAAGATGCAGCATACGGTGCTGTATGAGAAAGTTGGTGGTCAGCTGCAGCTGCTGGGCCAAACCGGCTTCGGCTCCAGGATTTCGGACCTCTCGATCAACGGCGATTACTGGCGGCTCAAATTGCCACTTAAACACGGACAGCAGCAGGATTTCTACCTGCTCAACCAAAAATACATCTACAATATTTTGCCACAATATCCGCAGATTGAAACTTTGGATGTGGCCTACAGCGAAAAAAACAATGAGATCGCCTCTCTGTTGTCGAGTTTCCGGAACATTAAATTATGGGTGGCCGGTTTTTATTTTGCGGTTTTTATCTATTGTTGCCTCAAGTATTTTTTCCAGCGAAGAGATGTGGCCTATTTCTATTATGCCTTGGCTTCCATCTTCTTGTTTTTAAGGTATTCTTTGCAGGTAGATGCCGTGATTTTCGAAACGGCATGGTGGCCAGGCATCAACAACGATTTTATTTACCTCCTGTCGTTCGTGCCCCAGAATTTCTTCTACATCCTTTTTTTGGCCAAATTCCTGGAAATCAAAAGCAACCGTTTTTTAAATGCGTTTGCCAACTTTTGCCTGGTACAGTGGGTTTTGATGATCGTGGTGATGTGTGTGCATTATGCAAGGCCTGAACTTACACTGGTTACCAAGATACTGTGGATTTACAGCTCGCTGCCTTTCCTTGTCCTCACACTTTTGCTAAGTTACCATACCAGGCCAAAACCCAATAGGGGCTATCTGCAGTTTGCGTTTGCAGGCCTGCTTACCATTTCGGTGGCGCTAATGTATACCATGGTTCCTAAATGGCTTAATCTCTCTGGTTATTTGCCCGGCTGGTATACTGCGTTGAGCAAATATGTAGATTTGGTAACCGTTGCTTTTGTAATAGATACCATTTTGTTTTTAACCGCACTGGCCTATCGGGACAGGCAAAGCGAGCTGGAACGGATCGACCTCAAGATCAAAAATGCCGAAAACGAGCACAAGATCCTGCGCCTGCAGATGAACCCCCATTTTATTTTCAACTGCCTCAACTCCATTAACCTCTATATCGAAAAAAACGACAGCGCTTTGGCCTCCAGTTACCTGAGCAAATTTTCGCAACTGATGCGCCTTTCGCTGGTACATTCCCGAAAAGAAAAAATCGTGCTGGCCGAAGAAATCGCTGTGCTGAAGCTTTACCTGGAAATGGAAACCATGCGCTTTAAGGGCAAGTTGAACTATGTTTTCGATATTGAAGCAAACGTAGATGTCGATTTTATAGAAATTCCGCCAATGCTAATACAGCCTCATTTGGAAAATGCCATATGGCACGGACTAATGCATAAAAGCGAAGGCGGAAAAATCGTTATCCAAATTAGCCAAAATCTAGTGGCGCAAACGTTGAATGTTACCATAGCGGATAATGGTATTGGCCGGACCAAGGCTGCCGAACTGAAGAGCAAGGCCGCCGAAAAAGAAAAATCTTATGGGACGCTGATTACCAGCGAGAGGATTGCTATTTTTAATCAGAAATTTAACGCCGATACCAAGCTCCAAATCGAAGACTTATACGATGAAAATAATGAACCGGCCGGAACTTTGGTGTCTATCAACATCCACCTGGTATGAAATTGTTAACCGCATTAATTGTTGATGATGAGGAGGATAGCGTAAGTCTGTTGCGCATCCAGCTGCAAAAATACTGTCCGCAGATTGGCGACATTTTTGCTTTTACCAGCCCTTTGCGGGCCCTGGAAGAAATAGAGATTTTAAAGCCTGACCTGGTTTTTTTAGATATTGAAATGCCAGAGCTGAACGGTTTTCAGTTTTTGGAGAAGCTGATGCCACTTAGCTTTAGCGTGGTTTTTATTACGGCCTATAATGAATTTGCCATCAAGGCGTTTAGGTTCAGTGCGTTAGATTACCTGGTGAAACCCATTTATGTGGCCGATTTGATGGAGGCCGTTAAGAAAGCGATCGATATAGGCAAGCCTTCCGAATTGCAACTTGATCTTTTTCAGAAGCAGCTGCAGCTGGCGCAAGTGAACAAAATAGCCATAAGCTCCCTTAACGGTATTGTTTTTATCCACCTGGACGAAATTCTGTATGTAGAAGCCAGCAGCAACTACTCTATTTTGGTTTTGGCAGATGGCGAGAAAGTGATTGTCTCCAAGACCCTAAAAGACGTACAGGAAATATTAGAACATCGGCATTTTTTTCGGATCCACCGCCAGTACATCATCAATTTGAACAAGGTAAAGCACTTTAACAAAAACGACTGTCTGCTGACCATGGAAAACGGCAAACAGCTGCAGGTAGCCCGCATCCAAAAAGACAAGCTTATCGAAAAGTTTGGCGTGGTTTGAGGCTATTCGTTTAGGCCCAAGGTCTTGTGTATCTTTTTGCGCTTAAAATGTGTTTGCTTGAGGTTTTTTTCGCCACTGATGATGCTGATGTTGCCATCGACTTCAAAAATGGCCAGTTTTACATCTTTGTAGTGCTCAACACCATGTTCGCGCATGGCCTCTTTCAGCTCTTCGTCGCTAATGCCCAGCCTGCTCAACTTATCGAAATTGAGCTTTCCGTTATGGATGAGTATTTCCGGATGTTGCAAGATCAGGTTTCTCAATCTTTGGCTTTTGAAAAGCAGTTTTTTGAGCACAAAATTCAGGATAAAAAGTACGGCTGCCGCAGCCAGTCCGCCAAGTAAGGTCGTATTGTCGCCAACCATGGCATTTTGCACGGCATTGCTAATCAATAAAATCAGCACTACATCAATAGTGTTCAGTTGCGAAAGCTCTTTTTTGCCTGTTAGCCTAATGGCTACAAGCATAAAGGCGTAAACAGATAAGCTTCTCAGCGCGATGTCTAGGTAAGGGTTCATTTTAAAATTTAAGGCTCATTTGTCCTTTTCCAAGTATTGCTCTTTCGTGTTCCAGCAGCCATTGCTTGCGCCAAAGTTCGCCTGCGTAACCAACCAGTTTGCCGTTGCTGCCAATTACCCGGTGGCAGGGCACCACAATGGCAATATTGTTTTTGCCGTTGGTAGCTGCAATGGCCCTAATGGCCAGCGGATTGTGCAGCTGCTCGGAAAACTTAAGGTAGGAAATCGTATCACCATAATTAATGGTCAGCAGGGCCTGCCAAACCGTTTGCTGAAACTCGGTGCCGGTTTGCGCCATGGGGAAATCAAATTCCTGCAGTTGGCCCTCAAAATAGGAGCGGAGTTGCCGTGCGGCTTTCTCGCTTACCGCATTGGGGCTGAGCCCGCTAATGTCCTTTGTAGCAAAGGTAATTACGTTTACGGCCTGCTGGTCTGCAAAAACGAGCACATCGCCAATAGGGCTTTTCACTACGCTGCAATAGTTGTCCATATACAATATTACGAGTTTTATTGCTTAGTTCATTAGTGGGTTGGTAAGTTGGAAGGCTGTAATGTTGGTAACTGTCAACTGCAAACTCCGAACTATGATTGTTCTTCGTCTCTACAAAAAGATATAGCTCCCAACCACGGACGTTTGACTTCGGACTCTTCACTAAAGCCTCGAATTGCTATCTTTGCCTCATGCAGCTCATCCATCAGGTTAAACACCTCATCAGAAAGGAAATTCTCTTAGAATGGCGTTCCAAATATGCGCTCAATGGAGTTTTGCTTTATGTGGTGTCGACTGTTTTTGTCTGTTTCCTGTCATTTGTGAGTATCCCCAAGCTAACCTGGAATGCCCTGTTTTGGATCATCATGCTTTTTGCCTCTATCAATGCCATTGCCAAAAGCTTTATGCAGGAGAGCAGGGGCAGGCACCTGTATATTTACACGCTGGTAAGTCCGGTTGCACTGATTATTGCCAAAACGGTTTATAACAGTTTGTTGATGGTGGGCCTAACGCTGATTGCTTTGCTGTTTTACAGCATGGTGTTCAATTTTCCAACCGGAGCCGATGTGCTGATGTACCTGGTAGCCGCGGTATTGGGCAGTCTGAGTTTTGCCACCATCTTTACCATGGTATCGGCTATTGCCTCTAAAGCCGGTAATGGGGGCATGTTGATGGCGATCCTCAGTTTTCCGGTGATCATCCCTGTACTTATCGTGCTCATCAAGCTTGCCAAAAATGCCATCGACGGTTTAGACCGAAGCGTAAGTTTAGACGATATTGGGCTTATGCTGGTGATCAACGCTCTGGTGATGACGGCATCTTTGCTGCTGTTTCCTTATTTGTGGCGAGATTAATCGGTTTTTCCTGTAAATAACGGCTTGTCAAACGATTGTGCTGACTTTTGGCTGGCGCCTGCTTTTTGCACTAGTACTGCTGCGGGCCCGGAAGCCATTAAGGCTGTTAAGTTGTTATTAGACAATAACTTGTACGCAAACGATTGTGTGCATCTATTTTTCCGAATAAGCTTAATTTTTTGAATCTTGTAGTAAGCCAAGTCGCTGGGCGGATGCTTTTTAGGCTTGGCAAATTCTTCCATCATTCACCCTTCAAACCTTAAAAAACATGAAAACAACAGCACGTTACCTCGTATTGGCTTTAACGGCCGCTCTCTGTCTTTTCAGTGGCTTTAAGCCAGCAACCAGCCAACATAAGCAGCTGCGTAAAGTATTGCCGCCAATTGTGGTGACCGAAAATTTTACGGCCGATAATGGCGTACCCGGTTCGGCAAGCCTCAGCTACACGGCCGGACAGGTTTACACTGGCGTTCAAGCCACCATACAAGGCCTGGGCACCATCAACCTAACCAGTGTTTCGCATTCGCCAGGCACCATTAATGTAGACAAGTTTGAAGGCTATGTGGCGGGTTCTTACTACGAATACTATATTTATGTTACCGTATCCGGAAGTCCGACTTTGGGCTGGAGAATAGATTCGGCAACGGCGACATCCATCGTAATTTGATCTCTTAAACACGGACAAACCAGCAATGCAGGCCAAGTCGCCTGCATTTTTTTTGCCTTTGGCTTCGGCTTTTGCCAGCCAAATGGTCATTTTAAAGTATTTTATGCCAAATGTGCGCAAGCCTTGCGATATTATAAACAATAGATTATTAACTTTGGCAGATTAAACAAAACGACAGAAATGGCGAAGGTTAATGGTGGCAAAGTTATTTGGCCATCCCTCGCAAGTTCTACCACTCAAAATTCGACTTGTATGCATAAAACCTGGTGGAAAATTTTAGGCGCCGGCCTAGTCATTTATACGGCAATAGCAGGATTGCTTTTGGGTGTTCCGCGTTTGGCCATATTAAACGAAACCATCAGAAACCTATATTTTCACGTGCCGATGTGGTTTGCGATGCTTACCCTGTTTTCGATTTCGATTTTCTACAGCATCAAGTATTTGCTATACGGTAAAGAAAGCGACGATTTGAGGGCAGTGGAAAGCGTAAACGTAGGTGTTGTCTTTAGCCTTTTGGGCTTGGTAACGGGCGCCTTTTGGGCCAGGTTTACCTGGGGGCAGTTTTGGAGCTTTGATGTGAAGCAGAATTTTACGGCCATCGCCATTTTGCTTTACTTTGCCTACCTTATTCTGCGCAATTCGATTGATGAAGAACAGAAAAGGGCCAAGATCTCGGCCATCTACAATATTTTTGCCTTTCCGATGATGGTGGTGCTGATTATGGTGCTGCCGCGCCTGTCTGATTCGCTGCACCCGGGCAACGGTGGCAATCCGGGCTTTAACTCTTACGATTTGGACGATAGGATGAGGGTGGTGCTCTATCCGGCTTTTATCGGCTGGTCTATCATCGGCTATTGGATTTATACCATCCGCTTCAGAATCCGCTCCCTAGAAAATAAACAGCTTTAATGTCATGGTGGTCCATCACCCCTAAAAATAAAATCAAAAGATGAAAAAAATAACTTTCACCCTGTTAATGCTATTGGCCACCCTAAACCTGTTTGCCCAAGGCAGCCAAGTAGAAATGGCCGATGCCCTGCGCAGCAACGGAAAAATCTACGTTGTGGTGGTTTGTATCGTGATAATTTTGGTTGGTTTGTTGGGCTATCTCTTCGCGCTCGACAAAAGATTAAAAATGTTAGAAAAAAAATCTGCCGACAAAAACTAATTTTAAACATCATAAGCCTAATCTTTTAGCCTTTTTCACAAGGTGTTTGATATACACTAAGCAAATTTCTGTTTGCAATAGTGGTTTATTTTGATGCAATTTTGCACCCATAAAGAAGAAAATTCAAAATTTTTAAAGAAGTACTAATGGCTAGTAAAGCAAACGAGACAAGTTTTTTTGCAGATGTCTGCATGAACTTTGACAGTGCTGCCCAGTTTACCTCGCATCCCGAAGGTTTATTGGCCCAGATAAAAGCGTGTAACAGTGTTTATCGTTTCCAATTCCCTATCCGCAGGGGAAACGGTTTTGAAGTAATCGACGCCTGGCGCGTAGAGCATTCGCACCACATGAGCCCAACCAAGGGCGGTATCCGCTATAGCGATATGGTTAACGAAGACGAGGTAATGGCCTTGGCGGCGTTGATGACCTATAAATGCGCCATCGTTAATGTGCCGTTTGGCGGCGCAAAAGGCGGTATCTGCATCAACCCTAAAAATTATTCGGTAGCGGAGTTGGAAACCATCACCCGTCGCTATACTACAGAATTGATCAAAAAGAACTTCATTGGCCCCGGTATCGACGTGCCTGCTCCTGATTACGGATCTGGCGAACGCGAAATGAGCTGGATTGCCGATACTTATATGACCATGAACCCAGGTTCTTTAGATGCCTTGGGTTGCGTTACCGGCAAACCAATTGCCTTGCACGGCATCCGTGGCAGAAAAGAAGCAACCGGCCGTGGCGTTGCCTATGCGGTGCGCGAATGCGTTTCGGTAGCCGAAGACATGCAGAAACTAGGCTTTAAAGCTGGTTTAGGCGATAAAAAAGTAATTGTACAAGGTTTAGGTAACGTAGGTTACCACTCTGCCAAATTCTTGGCCGAATTTGGGGCAACCATTGTAGGCGTTTGCGAGTTTGAAGGTGCTATTTACAATGCCGATGGCTTAAATATTGATGAGGTTTTTGCACACCGTAAAAACACCGGATCGCTTTTGGGCTTCCCGGGTGCAACAGATTTTAAAAACTCTAGCGAAGGTTTGGAGCAGGAATGCGACATCTTGGTTCCTGCTGCCTTAGAAAACCAAATTACTGGTGCCAACATCCGTAACATCAAAGCTAAGATCATTGCCGAAGGTGCCAACGGTCCTTGTACCCCAGAAGCAGAAGAAATCTTTACCCAAATGGGCGGTATCATCATTCCAGATATGTACTGTAACGCAGGCGGTGTAACCGTTTCTTACTTCGAGTGGCTGAAAAACCTTTCGCACGTAGCTTTTGGCCGTATGGAGAACCGCTATGCAGAAAATTCGAATGCCAACCTGATCAATACCTTAGAAAGTTTAACCGGAAAAACCATTCCGGCCGAACACCGCTTAATGATTGTAAAAGGTGCCTCTGAAATGGAATTGGTAAACTCTGGTTTAGAAGATACCATGATCCACTCTTACCATGAAATTAGAGAAACATTAATGAACAAGCCGGCTACCAAAACATTGAGAACCGCTGCTTTTGTAAACTCTATCGATAAGATTGCCATTTCTTACATGAACTTGGGCGTTTGGCCATAAGCCAAACCGAAATCATATTTTTTTGAAAGCCCCGCAACTTTGCGGGGCTTTTTTATTGTTTAGCCATGACAATTGACGAAATACAAGTACACTTTTGTCTCGTATATTGGTACATGGCGTTTGAGGTTCCGCATTAGGCGTTAAAGCGTTTAATTGGTTGCAATATGCCTAACTAAAATCATAAGCAAATGAAAAGACTATCGGTAATTTTAATGCTGTTGCTAACTTTGGCGGCCTGCAGCAGTGGAGAGGATAAAAAACCGGCAACCTTGCCAAAGCCTAGTGCCAAAGAACAAGTTGCTACTTTTGCGGGCGGCTGTTTCTGGTCTATCCAAGAAGGGTTTTCTGAACTGAAAGGCGTAATCAAGGCAACGAGTGGCTATGCCGGGGGTACTACCAAAAATCCGACTTATGAGCAGGTTGGCACGGAACAGACCGGACATGCCGAATCGGTACAGGTGGTATACGATCCTAATGTCATCAGCTTTTCGCAATTGCTCGATGCCTTTTTCGTAATGCACGACCCGACTCAGCTGAACAGGCAGGGGCCGGATATTGGCACCAGCTATCGCTCCATTGCCTTTTACAACAATGCCGAAGAGCAAAAGCAGATTGAAGCAGCCATTGCCAAATACAATCGCATGCAGTTCCATCCCGGCGAAATCGTAACCGAAGTAAAACCTTTCGAAGTGTTTTATCCTGCCGAAAAATACCACCAGAACTACGTACGCCTTAATCCCAACCAGGCTTATGTGGCCAATGTTTGCGGACCAAAAGTAGAAAAGCTGAGAAAAGCCCTGCCTGGCCTTATTAAGGATGAATTTAAATAACGCTTAGAACTATCAATTAATTGTCACGTTGTGCATTACCAATAGCCCGCTGCCTTAGTTTTTTTATCTTTGTGGTCAGGATTTTTAATTTGCTAAGCCCTCATGAAAAAAAGTGCTATTATTGGTTTGATTACAATTGCCATCTGCATTGGCTTTTTGGTTAGCTTAAACGCAGACACCGACAGCTATTCTAACTTTAAGGAAGCTGCTTCCTCTCAAAAAGAAGAACATGTGATGGGCTATTGGGAAAAGAGCAAAGGTACCTATTATGATGCCCTTAAAGATCCCAACCATTTTGCCTTTTACATGAAAGACGAAAAAGGCGATGTGAAAAAAGTAGTGCTTAACGGCACTAAGCCCCAAGATTTTGAACGTTCTGAAAAACTGGTACTTATTGGTGCAATGAAGGATGATACTTTCTATGCCACCAAAATATTGATGAAGTGCCCATCTAAATACAACGACAATCTGGTTGAAGTGAATAAGGACGGTCAGGTAAAACAATACAAGAAATCTTAATGGACATACAATTTATTGGAGAGAATCTCCTGCCTGGCAAAATCGGCCAATTTTTTATTGTGCTGGCGTTTGCCTCTTCGTTGCTC
>NZ_JAELUC010000097.1 GCF_016429155.1 Pedobacter sp. ASV12
AGATGTGTATAAGAGACAGCTCAATACTCAAATCGAACACAGAAAATGAGCGAAGAAAACTATAAACAGATACTGGGCAAGCTAGAAAGCAAGGCTTCTTTAAAACAGGCCATTTACCGGAGCACAGCCGAGGTATTTGGACAGACCAAGAATATACTTTCAAAGATTGCCACCAGGCTGCATGCCGATTATACGCCGATCGATCCATCGGTAGAGGTGAACTATAAAGAGAACAACCAGTTTGAAGCACAGCTGAAATTTTCTGGCGATATGCTCATGTTGTCAATGCACAGTAATGTTTTTAATTTTGACGAGGCACATTCCATCTTCCAGAGCAATTATGTGAAGGCCGATAAAAGCCTGAGCTATTGTGGCGTGATTTATGTTCACAATTTCCTGGCCGATTCGATCAAGTATAACCGCTTGGCCGACGAAGGCTCGCTGATTGCGCGTATTTTGATCAATAAGGAAAAGCATTTTATGGTAGAAGGCGAAGGCGCATTGGGCTTTTTGTACGAAGACTTTGAAGCCAACGTAATTACCGAAGAAAAGCTGACCGATATTTTGGAAAGGTCGATTCTTCTTTGTTTAAATACCGATTTGCTGTTGCCGCCTTTTGCGCAGATCAAAGACGTAACGTTGCATCAGAAACAAACCATGGTGGCCGGTAGCGGCTATCCAACTGGCAAGCGATTAGGTTATTTGTTTAGTTCAGAGATACAACAGAATAGTTAAAACAGCTAGGCGAATGACGTTTGGCGCGAAGCGCTGGGCAACATGGGCCTTATCTTCAATCATCAATAAATTACAGTATGAAATTTGCAACAAAAGCTATCCATGCTGGTCAGGAGCCCGATCCAACAACCGGAGCGGTAATGACCCCAATCTATCAAACCTCAACTTACTGGCAAAAATCGCCAGGCGCACACAAAGGCTACGAATACTCGAGGGGAACCAACCCTACGCGTAAGGCTTTGGAAGATTGTTTGGCCGCTTTAGAAAACTGCAAATACGGATTAGCCTTTAGCAGTGGTATGGGAGCAACAGATGCGGTTTTGCGTCTGCTAAAACCTGGCGATGAGGTGATTACGGGTAACGACCTTTACGGGGGCTCTTACCGCATTTTTACCAAGGTTTACGAAAAGTATGGCATCAAGTTCCATTTTCTGGATTTATCAAAGCCAGAAAATATGGTGCCCTATATCAACGAGCGTACCAAATTGGTTTGGATTGAAACGCCAACCAACCCAACCATGCGCATCATCGATATTGCCGGCGTAGCCAAGATTGCCAAAAAACACGACCTGTTGCTAACGGTTGACAATACTTTCGCCTCTCCGTATTTGCAGAACCCGGCTGATTTGGGTGCAGATATCGTGATGCACTCGGTAACCAAATACATTGGCGGCCACTCTGATGTGGTGATGGGCGCCTTGCTAACCAACAACGAACAGCTGTATAAAGATTTGTTCTTTGTATACAACGCCTGTGGCGCAACGCCAGGCCCGCAAGATTCTTTCTTGGTGCTGAGGGGCATCAAAACCTTGCACCTGCGCATGAAAGCGCATTGCGAGAATGGCGAAAAAGTAGCCCATTACTTAAAAAAACATCCTAAAATTGATAAGATCTATTGGCCGGGCTTTGAAGATCACCCTAACCACGACGTTGCCAAAAAGCAGATGCGCGGTTTTGGGGGCATGGTATCGATTACCTTAAAAGATGCCGATTTGGAAGAAACCTTTAGGGTGGCTTCGCGCTTCAAGGTGTTTTCGCTGGCCGAATCGTTGGGCGGTGTCGAATCGTTGGTTAACCATCCAACCACCATGACCCACGGCTCTATTCCGAAAGAAGAACGCGAAAAAGTTGGCGTAACCGATAATCTTTTGCGTTTGAGCGTTGGTGTGGAGGACATTGAAGACTTATTGGCCGATTTGGAACAAGCTTTGTCTTAATGGAATTTTTGGCACTGAAAGATTTTTTGGACATCAAAGTGGCGCAGTACAATCGCCCCAATTTTATTCCGAACGATCCTATTTGTATTCCGCACCAATACCAGCAAAAACAAGACATAGAAATTGCCGCATTTTTTGCGGCAATTTTAGCTTGGGGCCAGCGTAAAACCATCATCAATAAATGTAACGAGCTTTTGGCGAGGATGGACCATGCGCCATACGATTTTATGCGCCATCATGGCGACGAAGATTTAAAGGGCTTGCTGGGCTTTAAGCACCGTACCTTTAACGATACCGATCTGCTGTATTTTGTGGCTTTTTTTAAGCAACATTACGAGCAGTCTAACAGTTTGGAAACGGCCTTTTTGCCTCGAAATACTTTGATAGCCGATTATTTGCCAGCTTTGGAGCGGCACGAAGTAGCCATGGCCTCTTCGGCCTGTTTGTTGGATGAAATGGAACCCGGCAGTTTTACGGCCGAAAAGGCACTCAACCATTTCAGGTCGTATTTCTTTAGCCTGCCCGATTACCCGAGAAGAACCATCAAGCATATTTCGTCGCCTTTGCAGAAATCGACTTGCAAGCGCCTCAATATGTTTTTGAGGTGGATGGTGCGCAAAGATCATTGTGGCGTTGATTTTGGCATCTGGAACACCATTCCAGCCAGCGAATTGGTTTGTCCCTGCGATGTGCATGTAGACCGTGTAGCTAGGAAACTCGGACTGATTGAACGCCAGCAAACCGATTGGCAAACGGCCGTAGAGCTGACCTCCAAATTGCGGGAACTCGATCCGCAAGACCCGGTCAAATACGATTTTGCCCTGTTTGGCTTAGGAATAGAAGAGAAGTTTTAATTTATTGGTTCATTAGTGTCATTAGTCATTGCATAGACTCCTGAATTAGGGCGCCGATTTAGCAGTTGCTTTCTTTTAATATGAAGAAATTAAGGAGCATTAAGCTATTTTTTATTGTTTATTCCAAGTTTCGGATTGATACTGTGCCCATAAGGAGAGCACGTGTTTTTTGAAAATAGGCTTTGCGCTAAAAGCGGAATCAAGTTTGTAATCGCCACCCATAAATGTTGTTGCGGTGGCCTTAATTCGAGTATGCCCTCTCAACGCATATTTTTTGTCGCCTTCGTACATGATAATCTTGCTTGACATCGGACTGTAATCGCTACGGCAATTGTTTCTATAAATCATCCACACCTCTGCGATTCCGTTATTGTCTAAATCCGTTATGGCAAATCCTTTATTGATAAAGTAAACTTCTAAATCGAATGGACATTCTTTGTCAAAATCATTGATTTTCCAGAGCAATTTGGCTTCATTTTCCCCCAAGATATAATGATAGGCATACAATGCTGCATCCTTGAAGCCATCGTCGTCTTTTACGGTTTTGCTTTGCATTTTTCCGGTTTCTGTAGCAATTACTACATTTTCGCCTAAGCTATCTGTCCATTTTACAGCGTAGACCGCTTTTCCTTGGTACTTCAGGTTTTTAGGTATTTCGTTCCTGTCAATTTTATCTACCCTTAACTGGGCAAAAGTACAAATAGAAATGAATGAGAAAATAAGCGTTAGTTTGAGTTTCATGCGTTAATGATTGAATAACGAATTTATAGTTAATAGTTGAGTTTAGGCAATAACTTATAGAATTATTCATCGCTGTGTATTTAATCCCTGCTTCCAAAAATAACCGCAAAGAGAAGGAGCGTTCTGCAAACGTATCAAGGGTTTCTATTTCACTTCCTGCCTTCCACCTTTTTTGGTCTTCCAGTTTCAGTCTTTATTATTTTACCCTCAGCCTCCTGCCTAATTTAACTATCTTTAAGCATGATTAATCACCGAGCCGAAATAGAAAAATTCGACGCCATGGGCGAGAAAACGGGCTGGAGTTATGTTTTTATCCCACAGGCGGTGGCCAACCAAATCAAGCCTGGCGAAAAGAAGAGTTTCAGGGTTAAAGGAAAAATAGATGGGGTAGAAGTTAGTGGTGTGGCGCTTTTGCCGATGGGCGAAGGCGATTTCATTATCCCGTTAAAAGCCGATTTGCGCAAAAGGCTTAAAAAGGAAGAAGGCGCAACAGTAAGCCTGAGCTTGGTTTTCGATGCTGATTTCAAGATTGAAATGCCCGACGATTTGGAAATCTGCCTGGCCGACGAGGAACGCCTGATGCAGCAATTTTTATCGATGCCCAAATCGCACCAAAACTATTTTATCAATTGGCTAAACTCAGCCAAAACGGAAGCCACGCGTACCAAACGGATCATTATGATTGTAGAGGCCATGGACAAGAAGTATAATTATGGGCAGATGATACGGGAAGCCAGGGCGAAGTCTTAAGACGGGAGCCTGTAGTTAATGGCCAATAGTCGATGATAGTAGCCCCAAAGCCTTTAGCCTTTAAGCTCTTCCATCTCTCAAACCTTCTGCTTCTCCTGTTACTTGTTTAACGGTTGTATTTACGGAACCAACTGCTGATTTTCATTTGGATAACGCCCAAAAAGGCCTCCCTGAAAATACGCGTACTCATTTTTGAGGTGCCTTCGGTTCTGTCGGTAAAAATAATAGGCACTTCTACTACTTTAAAGCCATATTTGATGGCTGTAAACTTCATTTCGATCTGAAAGGCATAGCCTACGAACTTGATTTTTTCTGTCGGGATGGTTTCCAATACCTCGCGTCGATAACACTTGAAACCAGCCGTAGCATCCTGGATGTTGATGCGCGTGATGAAACGAACGTACATGGATGCAAAATACGACATCAGCACCCTGCCCATCGGCCAATTCACTACGTTAACGCCTTTAACATACCTTGAACCTATTGCCACATCGGCACCGCCGTTTACAAATTCCGAAACAGGCAAACAGGCTGCCCTTAGCCTCACCAAATCTTCGGGATTGTGCGAGAAGTCGGCATCCATTTCGAAGATATACTGGTAGCTGCGTTTTAATGCCCATTTAAAGCCATGGATATAAGCCGTACCTAAGCCCATTTTGCCTTTGCGTTCTTCGATGTGCAACTGGCCAGGAAAGTCTTGTTGCAGGTGCTTTACAATGCCAGCAGTACCATCGGGAGAGCCGTCGTCAATGATCAGGATTTCAAAAGGTTGGCTGAGCGAAAAAACCTTGCGGATGATCTTCTCAATGTTCTCTTTCTCGTTGTAGGTAGGAATGATAACCAGGCTGTCGCGCACTTGCAATGTTGGATTTTAGATTGACGATTTTCGATATGTTTTAAATCGGCGATAAAATTAGCTATTAAAAACCAAAAGCCCGAAATTTCTTTGCGGGCTTTTGGTTAAATGATGTTAAATCTGGTTAATCGATCACGTCTTGGTGCATCATTTTTTGCAGTTTCTTGGTAATCGCAAACAAAATCAGCGAAGCAATACCTGCCATGACCACGAACATGATGAAGAATTCGTACAATGAATTAATCTGGAAGCCCAAAATAGACTGGTATTCGAAAGGAATTTTAAGGTCTTTGAGTTTCGCCAGTTCTTCGGCCGTTGGCACTGCCTGCTTAGCTAAAATGGGTTGTAGGTTAATTCCTGCATCAGCTGCTTTTTTAACTTCGGCTACGCCCGGAGGATAAAGCGCACTTAAAATACCTGCAAGTTTGTTAGCGGCCGCGTTAGCTAAGAACCATACCGCCATCAACAGCGAAGCGAATTTTAACGGTGCCAGTTTGTTTACCAAAGACAGGCCGATTGGCGATAAGCAAAGCTCGCCACAAGTGTGCAGCGCATACATACCTACCAGCCACATCATGCTTACTTTAACCGATGAAGAAACGTCTTTTACGCCAAAGGCGATCCACAAATAGCCAAGGGCCAACAAGAATAGGCCGATAGCCATTTTGGTAGGCGAAGAAGGCTCTTTTTTGCCCAATTTGATCCACAGCCACGCGAACAACGGGGCAAACGATACTACGAAAATTGAATTGAGCGAAGCAAAAATACTAGCAGGAATGGTTACAAAGCCTAAATCGCGTTGGGTTTGTTCTTCGGCAAAGAAGGTAAGCGAGGCGCCGGCTTGCTCAAACGCGCTCCAAAAGAAGACCACAAAAAAAGCAACGATGAAAATTACGCCAATTCGTTGTTTTTCTATATAATTAAGGGTTTTATCAGAGAAAATAATAAAGGCAATAAAAAGCACCGAGGCAATCAGCAGGTAGGTAAGGAAGCTGAAAATCTTGGCATCAACATAAAATAAGCCAATCATTAGTGCTGAAAAGGCGGCCATGCCCAAAACAATCAGTACCGGGTTTGCCGTAGACGGAGATGCTTCCTTAGGAGCCATGCCCAAAGGTTGTCCGTCTGGAGATACTACATATTCCTTATGGAAGATCAGTTGCACGATTACTCCCAGTAACATTGCCACACCACCAGCCAAAAATGCCCATTTAAAGTCGAACGCATTGCCGGTATCGCCCAAGAAACCGCAAATAATCGGTCCCAGGGCACCGCCCACGTTAATACCCATATAAAAAATAGTATAGGCGGCATCAGTTCTCCTGTCGCCTTTAGGATAAAGCTGGCCTACCAACGAAGATATATTCGGTTTAAAGAAACCGTTTCCAGCTATCATTAAGCCCAGTCCGGTAAAGAACAGAAAGGTAGATAATCCCCCCGCATTATAGTTAGAAGCACAGAAAAACAGTACAAACTCGCCCAGGGCCATTACCAGGCCGCCAACGATGATCGAGCGTTTATTGCCCCAAAAACGATCGGCAACATAACCCCCAATAAGCGGCGTTAAATAAACTAAAGAAGTGTAGCTTCCGTAAAGGTTAGAAGCAAATGCTTTATCGAACAATAGCGCCTTGGTCATGAACAGCACCAAGATGGCCCGCATGCCATAATAGTTGAAGCGCTCCCACATTTCGGTGGCGAACAGCACATAAAGGCCCTTTGGATGTCCCTTGGTGGCCGGGGATTGAATTTCTTCTGAATTCATGGTTTAGATTAGTTTTTAGTTCTGTTAAATTAAAATTAGTCTATTTGGTGTCTTGAATAAGCTATTTAACGCCTACTTCTTTCATAATTCCATTCAGCCATTTGAGCAAAACGAAGCCAATAACGGCCGAAAATAGCAACAATGCAAAATTTACCCAAAAGAAATTCGATTTGTCGCTATAAGTATCCCACATGGTGGCCAATACGCCCGAAAGTTTGTTGCCGATAGAGGTAGACAAGAACCAGCCACCCATCATCAGCGAGGTAATCCTTACCGGGCTGAGCTTAGAAACCAACGACAAGCCCATCGGACTTAAAAACAGTTCGCCTATGGTGATTACGCCATAGCTGCCCATGAGCCATAGCACTGAAACTTTTTCGGAACCATTGCCCCCCGCATAAACCGCACCCACCATAACCAATACCGAGAGTGCCGATATAAATACACCGAAAATAATCTTGCTGGCAGTGCTCGGTTCTTTGTCTCTTCGCCTTAGCCAGGTAAAAAAGGCTACAATCAGCGGCGTAAGGATGATTACCCAGGCCGGATTGATAGACAAGCTTAAATTGGTGGCCCAAAGCTCTACATGTTCGCCTTCTTTAGGCAATTGGGCTGCAGGTACGTTTTTAAAATAGGTAGGGTAGTTGAATTCTTTTTGTACCACACCATCTTTTTTCTGCAGGCGAAATGCCTCGTCGTACAAAGCCACGCTATCTTTCTGGTAAACGACGTTTTGCGAAAGGCTAAGGCTTGAAAAAGCCTGTTTGGCCGCAGGGTTGCTTACTTCGCGGTTGGTATAGCGATCGGCCCAAGTGGTTAGTGCTGTTCCGTTTTGCTTAAATACCGCCCAAAACAAAATAACCACGATGAAAATGGTTAATAAGGCAGCCAAAGGTCTTTTTTCGGTTTTGCTGGCCTTGAAATATAAAGAGCCATAAAAATAAATTACCGGCAAACAGGCAAAAATAAAGGCGTCGGTTGAGTTGGAACCTACCAGGGCATGGCCCAAAAGCTTGGTGGGTACAATCCATCCAATAACTCCTGCAATTAACGAAGGAAAAAGGATAAGCATGGCGATTTTGGCAAAGGACATATCGCCTTCTTGTACGCCTTTTTTAATATCAAAGGCCCGGTAATGCTTCAAGCCGGTTAAAAATACAATTACACCGATAAACATACCGATACCTGCGGCCAAGAAAGCATATTCCCAGCCCAGCATAATGTACATGGCCGCGCCAAAGAAATTACAGATAAAAGCACCCACGTTGATTCCCATGTAGAAGATGTTGTAGCCATCGTCTTTTTTGTCCTGATATTCGGGGGTTGAATAGATATTGCCCAGCAGGGTAGAGATGTTGGGCTTAAAAAAACCGTTGCCTATAATAACCAGGGTCATGGCCAAATAGAGCATGGTGAGGCTGTGTACGCCCATCAGGCAATAGCCAACGCCCATCATCAAGCCTCCGATAACGATAGATTTGGTATAGCCCAGGTACCTATCGGCAATCAGTCCACCCAAAAAGGGCGTTAAAAATACGAGCGCAATAAATGTACCGTATAAATCGGCCGATTCGGCCTCAGTCATGGCAAATCCGGCCTTCACGTCTTTAAGGTACAAGGTGAAAATGCCGATCATTAAATAGTAGCCGAAGCGTTCCCACATTTCAGAAAGAAATAGGAAAGGTAGTCCCTTGGGGTGTTTTACTTTAGGGGTAGCAGACATAAATGATTAAAATAGTTCTAGTTTCAAGGTGTGTATAACCCGCAATATAAGTACATGTAGGCAGAGTAGCAAATTTTTAAGTTTTGAGCAGGGATTTGGACTTAATGGCCAGATTTGGTTACAATGGTAGAAGCCTTTACGGGTCTGCCGTAGTAGTCGTCGTTGGGTGAGGGCTCGTTTTTAAGTTCTACGTCTTCTACCAAAGACAGTTTGCCCCAGGTGAGCTTGTAGCCATCAAAGCTCAGGTCGGCACCATAATACTCGAAATTGCCGGTCATTTTTGGATCGTAGGGTGCTAAATGGTCAAACACAATCATGTTTACTTTGGCATTTACCGTCAGGGTCATGGAGTTGAGCTTGTTGTATTCGAACACTACACGGTTCTTGGTAGGTCCGTTTTTGCTCACTTCGAAAATATTTTTGCCAAAAACGGGTTCGTTTTTTTCGAACGATAAAACATCGATTACCTTTTTGGTTGTTTTTTGGTTGTTGCCTTTCCAGCCCAAAAGGATAAAGTAAGGCTGCTTGCCGTTAACAATTACCGGAACCATTTCATAATAGCGTGCTCCGAACCAGTTTTTGTTGCTGGTAATGACATTCGCATCCGTCAGATTGTTGGTGTCGTCGGTTAAGGGGTAAAGTTTAAGTGCGCCATTGACGTGGGGCAACTGTATGGTGCCATAATAGCGGTAGCCACCTTCGTCAGTGGGGATAAACCAGGTGATGATGCGAAACGAATTGTCGGGCGATTTGAGGATGGAAATGCGCTTAAGCGAATCAAAACCATAGTTAAAGGAACCATTGATCTTCAGCGCAGCCACAAATTTCTTTACAAACTGTGCATTTTTCTCCAAACGGCTCTGGTTGTCTTGGGCCGTAAAGGTTTCGTCGCTTAAAATGCGCAACGAATCCTGATAGGCATTGAGTTTGGGGTCGTTGTTGAGGTTATAACTATGTTGTGCACTTAACCGGGTAAATGCACAACATAATAACATGAGGATTGTATAATTTCTAACTGCGTTAAACATCCAACTCGTTTTGTTAAGGTTAACGCAGATTTTCGATCACTATTGCACTGGCGCCACCACCTCCGTTGCAGATACCGGCTACGCCGATTTTGCCTTGGTTTTGGGCCAGTACCGAAAGCAGGGTTACGATGATCCTGGCGCCCGAGGCACCCAGTGGGTGGCCAATGGCTACGGCACCGCCGTTAACGTTCACTTGTTCTTCTTTGAGACCGAGCTCCTGATTATTGGCTAATGAAACCACCGAGAAAGCTTCGTTGATTTCGAAAAAGTCTACATCGGCAGTTGTAAGGTTTGCCTTGCTCAAAGCCAAGGGGATGGCCTTAGACGGCGCAGTGGTAAACCATTCAGGCGCTTGTTGGGCATCAGCATAGGCCAATACCTTAGCTAAAGGCTTAATGCCCATTTCTTTGGCACGTTCGGCACTCATCAGTACCAAGGCCGCTGCCCCATCGTTCAAGGTCGATGCATTGGCTGCGGTAACGGTGCCATCTTTTTTAAATACGGGTTTTAGGCTTGGGATTTTATCGAATTTTACCGCTGCAGGCTCTTCGTCGTTGCTAAACAAGGTGATTTCGCCTTTACGGTCTTTAATTTCTACGGGAACAATCTCATCGCTGAATTTGCCGGCGCTTTGGGCGGCTTGTGCTCTTTTGTACGATTCGATGGCAAAATTATCTTGCGCCTCGCGGCTGATGTGGCAGGTTTCGGCACAAAGCTCGGCGGCCGAGCCCATGTGATAGTCGTTGTACACATCCCATAAACCATCTTTAATCAAGCCATCGGTTAATTGGCCATGGCCTAAACGGTAGCCGTTGCGTGCCTTGTCTAGGTAATAAGGCACATTGCTCATGCTCTCCATGCCTCCGGCTACAATGATATCGGCATTGCCTAGTGCAATACTTTGTGCCGCCAGCATTACGGCTTTGGTGCCCGATGCGCATACTTTGTTAATGGTAGTGGCTGGCAGATCGGGCAAACCGGCAAATTTTGCAGCTTGGGTAGCCGGTGCCTGTCCTAAATTAGCCGACAGCACATTGCCCATGTATACTTCCTGAATATTTTCTGGTGCCAATCCGGCTTTGGCTACGGCTGCCTTGATGGCCAATCCGCCTAGTTGCGTAGCCGAAAATCCAGCTAACGAGCCACCAAAACTGCCCACGGGCGTTCTTACGGCAGCTACAATTACGACTTCTCTCATATATTGATCTTTTTGATATTTGGTTGGCGCAAGTTAGTCATTTGGCCCCAAATTACGGCAGAAGCAACTGATTTTTGACCTTTAGATGTGTGTTCAAAAGGCTAAACAAAAGCGGTAGCGAGCCTAATCCAGGCCGGTTGATTTTTTGGAACGGCCTTTTTTCTTGGTCTTTACGGCTTCGTTAAGCAAGTACTCGATCTGGCCGTTGGTACTGCGAAATTCGTCGGCTGCCCATTGCTCGATTTCTTTGAGCAAGGCAGGGTTTATTCTTAACACAAATGCTTTTTTATCTTTCTCTGACATCGGTTTCGATAGCTCCTATGTTGTATTGACGTTTAAAATTGATCAAGAAGAGCGAAAGCTCGTCGGGTTGTGCAATGCTGAAAAGCACACGTTTGGCATTGCCCATTTCTACCTGCAGGCCGATGGATTTATCGTTAAAGATGTAAGCCTTGTCGTTGAATTTGAACCAGAGCTTGCTGCGCAGGCCCCAGCCCCCATATTCGCTAAGCGCATCGTATTTTCTGAGGTAGAGCCTGTCGATCTGTGTCCACGAAATGGTTTTTGACCGTCTGGCGAATGGCGAAAACCGGTAGGCGATGCCACATTGGTCTATTTTCATGACTAATGCGCTTTTGTTGATCAGGTAAATCAACAAATAGGGAAGCAGAACAGCCAAAACAGGCAGGAAATACATTTTTTTAAGACTTTGTAGATTTAACCCGTTCTTGTCGAGCAAGAACACGCTGCACACGATGATGGTCTCTATACCCAAAAGGATATAGAGCCACCAAAAGTTGAGTCGTTGTTTTTCTTCAAATTCCATTAGTTGTATAAGGTGCCGGTATTCACTACGGGTTGTACATGCTTATCGCCACAAAGTACCACCAGGAGGTTGCTTACCATGGCGGCTTTGCGTTCTTCGTCTAGTTCGATAATGCCTTTTTGCGAGAGTTTTTCGAGGGCCATCTCTACCATGCCTACCGCACCTTCAACAATCAGTCGGCGGGCGGCAATAACGGCAGCGGCCTGTTGGCGCTGCAGCATGGCGCTGGCAATCTCCTGGGCATAGGCCAAGTGCGAAATACGGGCTTCGATCACCTCAATTCCAGCTCTTGAGAGGCGTTCGTTCAGTTCTTCTTCCAAAAGCATGTTTACTTTGTCGGCACCGTCTTTTAGCGTGATGTCGGCGCTTTCGTCCTCTAGATTATCATAGGCAAAGCTGTTGGCCAAATGGCGTACGGCGGCTTCGCTTTGGATATTTACGTATTGCAGGTAATTTTCAACCGAAAAAGTAGCTTTGGCGGTTTCTTTAACCTGCCAAACAATTACAGCGGCGATTTCGATGGGATTGCCCATTTTGTCGTTCACCTTTAACTGCTGGC
>NZ_JAELUC010000098.1 GCF_016429155.1 Pedobacter sp. ASV12
CCCCCCCCCCCCCCCCCCCCCCCCCCCCCCCCCCCCCCCCCCCCCCCCCTTTTTAGATGTGTATAAGAGACAGGGCATGGCTTACCCTAATTTCGTTGATGAACCTCGAATAGGGTTTCTTGCTGCGCGACTTAAAATACTTGCAAAAAGAGTTGGGACTGATTTTGGCAATGCCGGCAATGGTTTCTAAGCTTATCCTTTCTTTGAAATTAGAAATAGTGTACTCGTAAATGGCATGCATGCGGTCTTTTTCCGATTCCTGAAAGTGATACCGAAAGCCTACCGAAACCAGGGTCTTGATTTGTTTGCAATCGGCAATGGCTAGCAAGGCCTCCATTAAACTGATAACTTTCCGGCTGCCTTTGGCCACTACGGTTTGGCAAATGAGCGAGGCAATCTGTTTTTTTTCCTTGCCGGTTACCTGTATGCCCAATTGGGCTTGTTGCAACAATTTTTTAATGTCTTTAAGCTCGGGCAAATCCAGAAAAGAGCTTCCCCAAAAATCTTCATTAAAATGGATTACGCTTACGTCTACGCCGTTTTCTTCGCCTGTGGCATCAAACCGCCAATAATGGGGCACATTGCTGCCTACCAATAGCACATCGCCCGACGAAAAAGGCTGTATGCTGTCGCCGATAAACTGCATGCCTTTGCCCTTGGCAAAATAGATGAGCTCAATTTCCGGATGGTAATGCCAGTGGCTGTTGGTATCGGCCACGGTATCTTTCCGCGCACTAAAAGAGTGGATCAGATCAGTAGTAACTTTTAATAACTGGGGCTTCATTTATTAAGCAAATTGGCAATATTAAACTAAAAATAAGATATAAATGATAAAATTCCTTAATATTTAGACAATATTTTTAAATGAACTCCACTGTGCATTGTCTTTATTTGTAAATACCTTAGGGCTTTGGCTCGATGGCAACAACCTAACCAAATAATACTAAACTATGAACAAAGCAACCGGCAACAAATACCTTTTTGCCCTCATATTGGTTACAAGCCTGTTTTTTTTCTGGGGCTTTGTACACAACCTCGACCCGGTTTTAATCCCGCACCTCAAGAAAGCATTTACGCTTACCGATTTAGAAACTTCTTTAGTAGACTTCTCCGTGTTTATCGCCTATTTTGTGATGGCCTTGCCTGCAGGTTTTGTGATGAGAAAATGGGGCTATAAAACCGGCATTGTTCTTGGGCTTACCTTTTTTGCATTGGGTTCCTTTTTGTTTTTGCCGGCTGCCGACACCATGCAATATCCTTTTTTTCTTGGCGCCTTATTTATTATTGCCTGTGGATTAACCTTTTTGGAAACGGCAGCCAATCCTTATGTTACCATTTTGGGTGATCCGGAAACCGCCACGCAACGTCTGAATTTTTCGCAATCTTTTAATGGCCTGGCCGCCACATTGGCCCCGATTGTTGGCGGAGCAATCATATTAACAGATGAAATCAGTCCCAAAGCATTGGCCGCTATGACCCCTACGGCTAGGCATGCTTATTTGGTAGAAGATGCGGCTACCGTAAAAGGCCCTTATCTGGTATTGGGGATTGTGATTGTTTTGGTGGCTATTTTATTTCTCTTTACCAAATTGCCGGATATTAAAAACGAAGATGAAAACGAGAACTCAAAAATTGCCCATGCCTGGGTGCATCCTCATCTCAGATGGGCCGTTATAGCCCAATTCTTTTATGTTGGCGCACAGGTTTGTGTATTGAGTTTCTTTATTCGTTTCAGTACCGTGTCGGCTTCAATTACCCAACAAGAGGCGAAATGGTATGCAGGCGCGGCAGGTTTGGCTTTTCTGGTTGGACGTTTTGCCGGAACTTATTTCATGGGCTTTATCAAACCCAACCGTTTATTGGCTTTTTATGCTGTGATGAGCATGTTGCTTACCTTGCTTGCTATTTTTGGCTCAGGCATGATTACTGTCTATGCCCTGATAGGCGTTGCCTTCTTCATGTCGATCATGTTTCCAACCATTTTCTCTTTAGGAATCGCCGGTTTGGGCAAAGACACTAAAATAGCTTCTTCGTTAATTGTAATGTCAATTGTTGGTGGCGCATTATTGCCATTGGCCTTAGGTTATATATCTGATCAAACCGGTCATATCCAATATGGCTATTTGGTTCCATTGATCTGTTTCTTCGTTGTATTCGTATTCGGATGGAAGAAATGGAGCCCGAAAGAAAATTAAGAATGAAACACAAAGTTTTAAAAATAAACAAGAAAGACAATGTATTGGTGGCATTAAGCGACCTTGCTGCAGGCGAATTGATCGAGTTTGAAGGGGTTACCTACAAGCTTCAGGAAAACATACCGGCTAAGCATAAGTTTTTTATGCATAATATGCAGCAAGGCGATGAAGTGCTCATGTATGGCGTTTTAGTTGGTAAAACCCAATATGAAGTGCCTCAGGGAAGCAGAATGACCACAGACAATACCAAACACGCTACTGAACCCTATATCTACAGAAAAACAAACTATCAATGGCATCAGCCTAACATTGATAAATATGCAAATCGCACATTTCAAGGCTATCATCGCAGTAACGGAACAGTAGGTACGGCCAACTATTGGCTCTTTGTGCCTACTGTTTTTTGCGAGAACAGAAACCTCGACATGATCAGGGAAGCATTGCACAATGAGCTAGGCTATGCAGTTGGTGGTAAATACAAGAACTATGCGCACGATTTGATCAGTGCGTATCAAAATGGAGAAGATTTAGATGCGGTATTGTCGGTTCCCAACCCGCAACAACGCCGTTTGTTTAAAAACGTTGACGGCATCAAATTCCTGAACCACAATGGAGGCTGTGGAGGTACCCGTCAAGACAGCCACACCTTGAGCCAGCTTTTGGCCGCCTATGCCGATCATCCTAACGTAGCCGGAGTAACCGTATTGAGCCTCGGTTGCCAGCATTTGCAGGTAAACGACTTTAAAAGTGACCTTTTGCAAAGAAATCCTTCATTCGATAAGCCCCTGCTGGTTTTTGAGCAGCAAAAAGCGCAGAGCGAAGAAGAACTCATTAAAGATGCCATTAAGCAAACCCTGAAAGGACTAATCCAGATCAATGAAATAGAACGTAAACCCGCGCCCTTAAGCCAACTTTGTGTAGGCGTAAAATGCGGCGGCAGCGACGGTTTTAGCGGTATTTCTGCCAACCCGGCCGTAGGCCATTGCGCAGATTTGCTGGTGGCTTTGGGGGCCAAGGTGCTCCTGGCCGAATTTCCGGAACTATGCGGGGCCGAACAAGAAATGATCGATCGCTGCGAGACCGAGGAATCGGCACGTAAATTTATGCGCCTGATGAGCGAATACGACGAATTGGCCCACCAGGTGGGTTCAGGTTTTTACATGAACCCTTCGCCAGGCAATATTAAAGACGGCCTCATTACCGATGCCATTAAATCGGTAGGCGCGGCACGAAAGGCCGGAAGTGCCAGTATTGTTGATGTATTGGACTATACAGAGCCGGCCACCAAACCAGGATTAAGTTTGGTTTGTACGCCTGGTAACGACGTAGAAGCCACTACCGGCAAGGCTGCCGCAGGAGCCACCCTGATTTTGTTTACCACCGGTCTGGGTACGCCAACCGGCAATCCGGTTTGCCCAACCATTAAAGTGGCTACCAATTCAGGATTGGCCAAACGGATGGGCGATATCATCGATATTGATGCAGGGCCAATTATTACCGGCGACAAGTCTATAGCCGAAATGGGCGAAGACATTTTGGAATACTGCATTAAAGTGGCCAGTGGACAGGAAATTCCAAAAGCCGTACAACTGAACCAAGATGATTTTATTCCTTGGAAAAGAGGAGTGAGTTTATAACTTTAACCTAATAACGATGTTTTCATTCGAACATAAAAAAGCAATAGTTACCGGAGGTGGAAGCGGTATTGGCAAAGCCATAGCCATGGCATTGGCTAAAAACGGTGCAACGGTCCATATTTTAGAAATGGATGTGGCCGGTGCCAGCCAAACTGTTGATGAAATTAAGGCGCTAGGCTTTAAAGCCGAGGCACACGCCTGCAATGTGGCCGACCAAGCTGCAGTCAATGCTATTTTCGAACAGATTGGCCATATCCATGTTTTGGTCAACAATGCGGGCATCGCCCATATTGGCAGAGCTGATAACACTGCCGAAGACGATTTCGACCGCGTGATGAACGTCAATGTAAAAGGCGTTTACAATTGCATCAAGGCCGCTATTCCAGCTTTGCGCCAAAGCGGGGGCGGGGTTATCCTCAATATGGCTTCTATAGCCGCTTTGGTAGGATTGGCAGATCGTTTTGTTTACAGCACGGCCAAAGGTGCCGTAAAAGCCATGACCATGAGCGTGGCCAAAGATTACCTGAAAGAGAATATCCGCTGTATTTCTATCTCGCCGGCGCGCGTGCATACGCCATTTGTTGATGGTTTCTTGGAAAAAAACTATGCCGATAACAAGGCCGAAATGTTTGACAAGCTCTCCAAATCACAACCGATAGGCCGTATGGCCAAACCTGAAGAGATTGGATATTTAGCCTTATATTTATGCAGCGACGAAGCTTCGTTCATTACCGGGGTAGATTATCCGATAGATGGCGGATTTACCACTTTAAACAACTAGCTATGAAAAGAACCCTTATTTTTTGCCTGTTGACATTGTTTACGCTCGGTTCAAAGGCCCAGTATGTGCCCACCAAAGAAAACCTTGAAGCCCGAAAAGCTTTCGAGGCCATGCGTTTTGGCTTGTTTATCCATTGGGGGCCCTTTAGCATTCCGGGCAGCGGCGAGTGGGTGATGAACAACCGCAACATCAAGGTAAAGGATTACACCCGTTTAAAGGACTTTTTCAACCCAACGGCATTCGATGCCAAGGAATATGTAAGCTTGGCCAAAAGAGCGGGCATGAAATATATTACCCTCATAACCCGTCACCATGATGGCTTTAGCATGTGGGATACCAAGTATTCGGATTTCAATATCATGAATACACCCTACAAAAAAGACATTGTTAAAATGTTGGCCGACGAATGCCATAAACAAGGCATCAAGCTTTTCTTGTACTATTCGCTGTTAGATTGGCGCCGGGAAGATTATCCGCACGAAACAGGCAAAACCGGACAAAAGACCGGTCGGATGGGCAAAAAGGGAGACTATGCTTCTTACCTGCAGTTCATGAAAAACCAGCTGACCGAATTGCTGACCAACTATGGCAAAATCGCCGGGATTTGGTTCGATGGGCATTGGGATCAAACTGCTCCAGAAGGAGAGAAAGACAGGTCGTCGAGAATTGACTGGAAATACGACGAAATTTATGGCCTCATCCACAAGTTGCAGCCATGGGCATTGATTGGCAACAACCACCACTTAAGTCCGTTTCCGGGCGAAGATTTTCAGATGTTCGAAAAAGACCTGCCAGGCGAAAACAAAGCCGGGTTGAGCTTTCAGGAACCTTCAGATCAATTGCCGGTAGAAACCTGCGAAACCATGAACGATTCGTGGGGCTTTAACCTTACCGATAGCAAATACAAATCAGAACAACAGGTGGTACATCTTTTGGTAGGCGCAGCAGGCAGGAATGCAAACCTGCTCCTTAACGTAGGCCCGATGCCAAACGGCAAAATACAGGAAGAATTTGTAGATACCCTCGAGGCAACAGGTAAATGGATGGCCAAATATGGCGAAACCATTTATGGCACCACGGGCAATGTCATCAAGCCTCAGAAATGGGGACTGGCTACCCGAAAAGGCAAAACGATATACATCCATGTGTTAAACGATAGTGGCAGCGACCAAATCGTCATTCCCGATTTTGACAAAAAACTAAAAAGCGCCACTTTTTTTGAGGGTGGCCAAAAAGTAGCCTATAAACTGGAATCCGATGGCCTGCATTTGCAGGTTAAGAAAGATCCGGCAGCAATAGACACGATTATCAAACTAGAACTAGAATAGCATAAGCATGAAACTGATCAGATTTGGAGAAATTGGAGAAGAAAAACCCGGCGTAATCCTAAATGGCGAATATTTCGACGTATCATCTATCGTAACCGATTACGACGAAATCTTTTTTGCAAAAAACGGTATTGAGAAATTGGAAAATGCCTTAAAAGATGCCGAACTTAAAAAAATAGATTCCCAGGTCCGTTTGGGATCGCCGGTGGCCAGGCCATCTAAATTACTTTGCGTAGGGCTCAATTATTTAGACCATGCCCACGAAACCAATGCGCCAATACCGAAAGAACCAATTTTGTTCTTCAAATCTACTACGGCCATTGTTGGCCCTTATGATGATTTGGTGATCCCTAAAAACAGCTTAAAAACCGATTGGGAGGTAGAATTGGCTATTGTAATCGGTAAAAAAGCATCGTATGTAAGCGAAGCCGAAGCCGAAGACTATATTGCCGGATATTGCCTCCACAACGATTATAGCGAAAGAGAATTTCAGCTAGAGCGCAATGGACAATGGGCCAAAGGCAAAGGTTGCGATACTTTTGCGCCATTGGGCCCATTTATGGCTACCAAGGATGAAATTGCCGATGTGCATCAGCTTCGCCTGTGGCTTACCGTAAATGGCAAGACCTTGCAAGATGGAAATACTTCGAACCTGATTTTCAATGTGCCGTTTTTAGTATCCTACATCAGCCAATTCATGACTTTGCTGCCTGGCGATGTCATTACCACCGGAACACCAGCAGGTGTAGGATTGGGCCAAAAGCCAGAACCTTGGTATCTTAAGCCCGGTGATGTGGTGGAACTGGGGATTGATGGCTTGGGATCAAGCAAACAAACCGCTAGGGCCTACGGAGCATAAATTAGAGAAATGAGAGCATGATTGAAACAGGCAGGGTATTTGCCTTCAGCAATCATTCCATCATTCAAAATTAAATAACATGAAAAGATACGCTTTAGCCTTGGATTTGATCAACGACAAGGAACTGATTCAAGCTTACGAACGCTACCATCAAGCCGTTTGGCCCGAAATTATAGCCAGCATTAAAGATTCAGGCATTACGAATATGGATATTTATCGTATTGAAAATAGGTTATTTATGATTATGGAGGTGAATGATAGCTTTAGCTTTGAAGCCAAGGGGAAAGCCGATGCCGAAAATGCCAAGGTTCAAGAATGGGAAACGCTGATGTGGAAATACCAACAGGCTTTGCCTTTTGCCAAACCTGGCGAGAAATGGTTGTTGATGGATAAGATTTTCAGTTTGTAATGATCGATTCGCACGTTCATTTTTGGCAGTTCGATCCCGTTAAAGATGCATGGATCAATGAGGAAATGGCTGTTTTGCAGCGTAATTTTTCTCCTGCAGATTATGATGCCCTGCAAGCCGAAAATGGCATCAATGGCTGTGTTGCCGTACAGGCCGATCAAAGCGAGCAGGAAACGGCTTTTTTGGTTGATTTGGCCAGGCATAACCTTGTGATCAAAGGTGTAGTTGGCTGGATTGACCTCCAATCGAAGGTAATTGAAGAAAAGCTTTCATTTTATGCAAAAGAACCGCTGATTAAAGGCTGGCGACATATTGTACAGGCTGAAAACGAGGGCTTCTTGTTGCAAAACGAGTTTATAAGAGGGGTAAAGGCATTAAAAAAACATGACTATACTTATGATATCTTGGTTAAGCATAGCCAATTGCCTGAGGTTATCCAATTTATAGAGCAGCTTGGCGAACAGGCCTTGATTATCGACCACTGTGCCAAACCCGATCTTAACAACGGAGACCTCAGTGCCTGGGCCACCCATATGAAAACCATTGCCCAAGCCTCTCACGTATATGTCAAGCTCTCTGGCTTGCTAACCGAAGGCGACTGGTTTAATCCGGATAAGCAATTAATTTTTAAATGTTTAGATGTGGTTTTCGAAAGCTTTGGTACAGAAAGGTTAGTCTTTGGCAGCGATTGGCCAGTGGTGTTGCTCAGCAACAACTACAGTTACTGGTTGCAAATGGTTAGCGAATATATGCAACAGTTTAGCAAACAGGAACAGCAATGGGTTTTCGGCGATAATGCCACTAAATTTTACAAATTAAACTGAACAAATGGATTTAAATCTTCGCAATAAAGTAATCGTAGTATCTGGCGGAGCCAAAGGAATTGGAGCGGCCATCTCTTCAATTTTAGCCGAAGAAGGTGCAACAGCAGTAATTATAGGACGAAATGAAGAAGACAACGCCAAACTTGTTCAGGAGATAACAGGCAAGGGACACAAGGCAAGCCATATTACTGCTGAATTAACGCAGCCTGAAGAATGTAAACGTGCCATTACATGGATACTGGAGCAATTTGGAGGGATAGATGGCTTGGTAAACAATGCCGGGGTTAATGATGGCATCGGGCTGGAAAATGGCAATTACGAAGCATTTATGGCTTCCTTGCATAAAAACCTGGTTCATTACTACCTTTTGGCACACCATGCCTTGCCGGCTCTCAAACAAAGTAAGGGCGTTATCGTTAATATTGGCAGCAAAACGGGCGAGACCGGACAGGGAGGTACTTCGGCCTATGCCGCTGCCAACGGAGGCAGAAACGCACTTACCCGAGAATGGGCGGTAGAGCTTTTGCCTTATGGAATTCGCGTAAATGCAGTTATCGTGGCCGAAGCTTGGACACCGTTGTATGAAACCTGGATCAACACCTTCGAAAATAAAGAAGAAAAGCTCAAAAGCATTACCCAAAAAATTCCACTCGAACAACGCATGACCAAAACAGAAGAAATCGCTAATATGGTGGCCTTTCTGTTGTCAGACAAATCGAGCCATACCACCGGTCAGCTGATCCATGTAGATGGCGGTTACGTGCATTTGGATCGAGCTTTATAGTTAACAACCTTATTAACACGAAAGACCTGCAAATCGCAGGCCTTTCGTGTTAATTGTGATCCTAAACCCGTTTCAGGGTTTTTTCCTTAAGTCAAACATGACATCGGAGTTAGCCTTAAATGCTAATCTAGCTTATCCTGTTTCTTGATGCCAATATTATAAAGGACAAAGCCCATAAACAAAAAGAACAGTACGCCTAAGATTTCGTAGCCACCTTGCCCGAACCAGTTTACAAAAGTCGGTTCTACGTTTACCTTGCTCAAATTATCGCGCACGGCTGGAATAACCATCAAAATGGCAACGATTACGCCAGCTATGGCGCCACCTGCCACCAAACCGGTTGCAAACAGGTTGCCAGGAGCAATTTCTTCTTCTTCGGCAGTTTTTGCCTTTTGTTTTTCGCGCCAGTTTACAATACCCTTAATGGCACCGCCGGCAAAAATAGGCAGGGTAGTAGACAATGGCAGGTAAGCACCCACGGCAAAAGAAAGCGCATTAATGCCACACAGTTCAATGGTAATGGCTATACAAGCCCCTATCATTATAAATTGCCAATCAGGTTGATTGCCTAGTATTCCTTTAATTAAAGTTGCCATCAAAGTGGCCTGTGGCGCCGCATAAGTTTCAGTACCAATGGCATGATGAATGCCTTGTTTCAGCATTTCGGCCGTAGGGGTATCGAGTATACGTACGGTAACACCAATCACAATCGAAGAAACAATAGCACCGATAAACAGGGCAATCTGCTGATATTTTGGCGTAGCACCAATCAAATAACCAGTTTTCAAATCCTGCGAAGTTGCTCCGGCATTGGCTGCTGCAATACAGATCATACCCCCCACAACCAAAGCCATAGGCTCATAAATTTTGCCTGTCCAGCCTACGGCAATGAACACCAAACAGGTACCCATAATCGTAGCAATCGTCATGCCCGAAATCGGATTGTTGCTCGAGCCGATCAAACCCACAATCCGGCTCGATACCGTCACAAAGAAAGCTCCGAATACAATCACCAAAACACCGATCAATAATTTGTTAACGATGCTGTCGCCAGGAATTTGAGGCAGAATGGCCATCAGTAAAATCAAGACTAAACTACCGATACCCACCAGCTTGATGGATAAATCGCGGTCGGTACGTTTAATTTCACCTCCAGTTTTGCCAGCTTTGATAGCTCCTAAACTTTCCCTGAAAGAAGATATGATGGTAGGGATAGTTTTTATTAGGGTAATAAATCCACCTGCAGCTACTGCGCCGGCGCCAATTTGCTTCACAAAGGCCTGGTAAATGGCGCGTGGATAATCGGCAAAGGTATGTGTAACCGGATCCCAGCCACCCATGCCGCCAGCTTTATTCAAATCGGCCAGCAAACCCAGCTTGACCAGCTGTTTGGCTGCTGTTAAAGGGTCGATCAAAGTGGATAATAGCGGAATTAAGGCTAACCAAGCCAATACGCCGCCAGCCACCAATACGCCGGCAATTTTTGGTCCGATGATGTAGCCCACACCCATATATTCTGGTGTAATCTCGCCACTTATTTGTGCCGATGGTAAAAATTTATTGGCCTGCTTTGAAGCCCAGGTTGGCGCTTCGGCCACCACGTGAAATACTTTTTGTAATAACGCATAAACTAATGAAAAACCCAGCCCCCAGAATGCGGTACGGGCAAAGCTGCCACCTTTTTCGCCGGCCTGTAAAACCGAGGCACAGGCAGTACCTTCCGGATAAGGCAAATTATCATGTTCTTTGACAATGAGCGATCTCCGCAGGGGAATCATCATCAAGGTTCCTAAAATACCGCCCAATATGGCCAAAATCAGAATGGTCATGTAATTGAAAAAGGCTTCGCCAGAACTTTGGCCACCAACTCCGGTACTTAAAAACAAAAAACCCGGTAGGGTAAAAACAACGCCCGCCGCAATCGACTCGCCGGCAGAGCCCGTAGTTTGGATAATGTTGTTCTCTAAAATGGTGGTCTTGAAGAATCTTTTGCCCAAGGTAATGGCCAAAACGGCAATGGGTATAGAGGCCGAAACGGTCAGTCCGGCTTTTAAAGCCAGGTAAACAGTAGCTGCGCCAAAAATTATTCCGGCAATACAGCCCAGCAAAATCGACTTGATGGTAAACTCTGCCACTTTGCTTTCTGCTGGCACAAAAGGCTTAAATTCTTCTTTGCTCATTTTGATTAAGGTTTAAGGATTAAAGTTAATTTTTTTTGATGAGTTGGCAAGCCTGAAAAGAAGCCAATATTTTTAGATATTTGCGCCATGAAACCACCATGATTTCAATATAACATTGGAATGAACAAATCATGGTGGCTTCATCACCACTGAAAACAACTTAAGACAGATGAAAAACAAAGCGATTTTTTTGGACCGCGACGGCGTGCTTAACCACGAAATTTATGATTACATCTGCAGGATGGAAGATTTCAAGGTATTGGAATATCAAATTCCGCCACTGAAGCGCTTTTATGATGAGGGCTACTTGCTGATTATCATCACCAACCAGGGTGGAATTGCGCTTAATCGCTATACGGAAGAAACCTTGGCCCAAATGCATGAGGTTTTGTTCGATGCCTTCGAAGCTCAGGGCGCTAAAATTACCAAGGCTTACCATTGTCCGCATCACCCAACCGTATCGGCACCATGCAATTGCAGAAAACCGTTATCGGGTATGTTGCTCGAAGCGATTGCTGCTTTTGATATCGACCCGGCTTTGTCGGTCATGATTGGCGACAAGCCCCGCGACGTGGAAGCGGCCGAAGGAGCAGGAGTGAAGGGCATGCTGATCCAACCCGACCAGCAACTTGACTACGATAAAGTGAAAGCTGTTTTAGCTGGCCAGCTTAATTAGTTTGCGAAAGGATCTGGAGCTTTTTTAGCCGTGTATAGTTTTTTCAGATGTAGAAAGGCTTTTCTCATGCGTTCCTGATTTAGCGGATCAACATTTAGGTAGGGTATTTTCATGTACCAGTCTGTAGTCTCTTTAAAGCTGCCATTGCTGCGTTTTTTAACGATAATGGTATTACCCTCCGTTTGTACGGCAATATAATTGACAGGGTCTTCCTTTAAACCAAGGTAATGGGAAAAACCCTTGATGTGGGTTGGATTAAAAATATATTGGATTTCTTCTATCGATCCGCTATCATAGGTTAACGTTAAGTTTGCTACTATTTTGTTTTTATCTTCCGCAAGATATCCAAATTCTAAATTGCTAAATTTTAACCTCGATGGATTGTAATACGTGAATTTGAGCTGGTCGCATTCTTTCATCTTTTCACTGATGTAATTGAGCGTTTGGTCTATATTGAGACTGCTTTGCGCCAAAGATGCAGTAGATAGTAGTACTAAAAATGCAAGAAGTCGAAATTTCATAGTTTCTATATTGACAAATTTAATTTACA
>NZ_JAELUC010000099.1 GCF_016429155.1 Pedobacter sp. ASV12
CCCCCCCCCCCCCCCCCCCCCCCCCCCCCCCCCCCCCCCCCCCCCCCCCCCCCATTTTAGATGTGTATAAGAGACAGGCCCAAGCAATTGCCCCTGTTTTATCACATCGCCCTCTTTTACGTTTACGGTGTTTTGTTTGAAATGGGCAAAAAAGAGATATTCATTATTTGCGGTTTTCAACATAACCGAATTACCTGGTATGTACATGGCGTTTACCTTGCCGGGAATATTATCTGCGACACCATCGACTGCAAGCACTACGGTACCATCGGCTGGAGCCAGTATCTTTTCGCCAAACGCGTAGTAGTCGCTATTTGTTCTTCCATCTGTTTTGTAAGAGCGGCCATTCACCCCGTTGATAACGATATCAAATGCGTACTGCTGAAATTTTATGCCATTGTGTAGGTTAAGCGCCTTGGTATCGCCACCCCAAAAGATACTCCACTCGCAACTAAAGGGCAGTGATAACTTGGTCGTGTTGCGTTCAACTTTCAACGGAACAACAGTCTCATAGGGCCTAGCGAACAACCCATTGAGTGTGAAAAGACTATCAACGGCTATCCCTATCACAGCCTGCCCCTTATCAAGATCAGTAAGGTAAGTCGTAAATGTATTTTCTAAGGCTATAAATGTGGTGCTTTTTATATTACCATACTTGCTATGCAGTTGCTGAAGGAAAACCATAGTCCGTTCGGTCGGGAATTTGGATTTTGCTTTTTCATTGAATAAACTGGAAATCTGGTTGTAATAACCTGCATTAAAGTATTCTGTAAACAACTTGATCATAGACTTGGCTTGTGGCGGTTCTTGCTGCGCAATCGCGCTGGTAGTAATCAGTACCACTATCATAAATGATAGTATCTTTTTCGTGAAATTCCTTGCCATAGCCATGCTTATTTATGTTTGATGATGTCTATTTCTTTCTTCAGGATCAATATACTGTCACATAATATTTTTTGCTGTCTAAAAATCATTTCAACTTTTCGACTCAGTTCTTGATTTTTTATAGCGATTCGCTTCTCAGGAGAGGAATTGGGCCCGCAAGATGTGGCGCTTATTGAAACAGCCATCAAAAGTAGTAAAGTTCTCATATATGCTTTTTTCAACTATTAGTTGTTTGTTTTTTTTAAAACTTACACAATGAGCAGAATATTTTTTTACGGTTAGTCGTAAAAGATAATCCCAGCTTGTATTTAGCTTTAGCCTATATTTTAAAAACCGTTAACCTGAAGTGTCATTTTATAGATTAACAACAATAACTTTCTCAAAAAGAAATATTTACACTAAAAAATGTTCTATTTTTTCACATTTTAAATTTCACCTCAATAACTTCGTAAATTATAAAAGAAGTTTATATCCGTGTTCTCAAACACCAAAGAATACCTTACGTTGCTTAGCCTAGAAGGGAATGTAAGCATAAGCCACAAAACAATTTAGCTATAGGTTTAGAAGAAATATTTTTACTTGGAATTGCATTAGTGCTACCGGCTTTATCGCTGATTGATTTATCAAGGGATAAAGCCATGAAAAACCACCAAATCATTTGGACGCTTTTAATAGTTCTCCTGCCATTTTTTGGGCCTGTTACCTACCTCATCTACAGCAGGTACGTTTTTCTTTTCCGTACCAAAGCCCAATAGCAGCTTTTGCGGAGGTAAGTTGGATTAAACAAAAAGGGCGCTACCCAAAGCAACGCCCCTTATTGATTTTCTTTGATGAACTTCATTATTTGTTGGTACAGAACTTGGGTCAGCAAACAAGAGGTATTCCCTACTTACTGCTTCACGATTTTGAATTCCGTCCTTCTGTTCAACTGGTGTTCTGCCTCCGTACATTTCACCCCTTTTTTACAGCCATTGAGCAATTGGCTTGCGCCATAACCCCGTGCAAAAATCCTGTTTGGAGAAATACCCCGATCAACAATATACCTCACCGCAGCATCCGCCCGCCGCTGCGACAGTGCCAAATTGTACTGGTCGTTGCCTCTGCTGTCAGTATGACTACCCAATTCGATCCAAATTGTAGGATTCCCTTTCATGATCTTTACCAGTTTGTCTAATTCTATGGAGGCTTCTGCCCGGATATTCGATTTGTCAAAATCGTAATAGATATTCTCGAGCTTAATAGCCTTATTGATTGTTACATGCACCAGCAATAGATCTTTTTTCACGGTAGACGCCACTAATCCATCTGTAGAGATCGAGGCATTATCGCCTATGTAGTCTGTTTTCTCGCCAGAAAGACTGTAAGAATTGCCTTTTTGTAAATCAAATCCAAAATGGCCTGTACTATCCGTTTGCACTTTCACTGGCGAAGTTTTTGTGCCCGACAGGGTGACAATGGTATTGGCCAATGGCCAACCCGAAACCTTATCCAATGCCCTGCCCACCAGCCTTAGTCCAGAGGGTTGCTCTTGCTCGATGAAACTATAGATATCGTCGCTACCTGCACCACCTGGGCGGTTTGAGCTTAAATAACCTTGAAATTGGCTTGTTTTGACATAAGCAAAATCGTCTTGTGGCGAATTGAGTGGATAGCCCAAATTCTTCACTTCTACCGACTTCCCGTTAACCATCCGGGCCACAAATATGTCGAGGCCGCCCATGCCCACAAAGCCATCGCTACTGAAGTACAGATAACCTTGCTCATCGAAGAAAGGCGTACGCTCATTGCCCGCAGTATTGATCTCTTTCAGGTTAACTGGACTACCCCAGTTGCCTGCTTCGTTTCTCCAGCATACATAAATATCGGTACCACCAAGCCCTCCGGGCCTGTCGGCAACAAAATACAGACGCTTGCCGTCGCGCGTAACAAAAGGATCGCCCATTGAGTAGGCATTGCTATCGTTGTATGGAAAAGCCTCGGGAGTCAACCATTTGCCATCGCTTCCTTTCCTGCTCGAGTATATTCCAATATTGGCCGTTGCAAGGCCACCTTTTTCGAAAACCGGTTTTGATGATATCCGCGTTAAAGTAAAGTACATTTCGTTGCCATCGTCGGTAAAAGTTGCAGGCCCTAAGTGATAATTGCTGGCTGTTGCTAATGGAAAAAGCGAAATACTGTCTTTGGTATTGCTTACATAAAGTCTTAAGTAGGCATTGCCGGTCCAGCCGTAAACTGCTCTATCAGGCAGTTCATAGCCATCAAACTTCAAAAATGGCCGTTCCTGAACAGCTTTTTTTTCTATTGCGCGACTTCTATCTGAAGCAAAAGTTATTGCTCCTTGATACAAGCCGACACCCCAATCTGATGTAGGGGAATTGAACTTATGCCTATTTTCGACATTGATTTTTTGGGGATTCGCCATCCAATGCATGGCCGAATCGCAACTCATCAACCATGTTTCCAGTTGGCCGACCTTTAGGCTTTTTTCCAAACCGGCGTATTTCCGGTAGGTTATCTTGGCCTCTGCATATTTAGCATTCTGTTGCAATGCCTTTGCATAGGCCAATACATTTGCTGGCTTGCTATCCGTTTTATTCGCTGCGATTGCGCACCAGCTTTCGGCCTGTGCAAAATTGCGCAAGCGCGTATAACAATCGGCCAAGCGCTCGGCCACCCCTATCGAGGGCTTTTTATGATAGGCCTGTTCATAGAAGCCAATCGCTTTTTCGTAATTGAATAGTTTATACTGTTCGTCTGCTTCTTTCAGCACATATTGTGCTTGGCAAGTTGTGGTGGCCAGCAAAGCAACCGCCAGTACCAGTCGTATTTTGTTGTATTTCATGCTCATTGGATTAGTCAAGACACCACAGCCGGTTTAGAAATATCGCGGACTCAGCATCCTGATATGCTTTCTCTGAAAAAAATAGCCAATAGACAATTCGTGGGTGCCACCACTATAGCCTTGGAGTGGGCCAATCGAAAAATCGTAGGCATAGCCCAGTCTAAAACTTCTATTTGGAAAAAACTGAATAGCTCCTACGGCAGTATTGAGTTGCGAGAGATTCTTTGGCAGATAATTCTTGTTGTACAGTTTCACTCCTGTGCGATAGCTGCCTCCGATCCAAAATTTTTCTGAAATAATCAGGAAGGCATTAATGTCCAAACTTGTGGGGCCACCTCTGTCATCCTTCAGCAGGAAAGAAGGCTTGAGTTGAAAGTCGTATGACAGGGGCACCAACATACCTGCCGTAAGATAGTAATGGGGCTTGGGCTTCGGGATAAAGGCATACCTGTTTACATCGATATACTGCGAAACGAGATTATCGGCACTAAAACCCGCATAAAACCTTTCATTGGCAAAGAAAACGCCTGCCCGCGCATCGGGAACTATGGTGGTTTGCATTCCTACAGGCTGGTCTATTTCCGGATTATTAGGTGTAAGTCGAGCACCATCAACACCAAGCTGCACTGCTCCAATTCCTATGCCAAAGGCCAGGCGAGAGGTGCCCTCCTCATTAAATTTGATGCGATAGGCGTAATTGCCATAAATGGCATCGTTGCGTTGCGACCCCAAACGGTCGCTTGTTGCCTGCAAGGCAAGCCCAACGTTGCCATCATTCGCAATCGCATCAATAGCCATACACATGGTTCTTGGTGCACCGGTAATCCCCGTCCACTGCGTACGGTAAAACGCATGCAGGTTCAATTGTTCCCGGTACCCGGCATAAGCCGGATTGATGTAGATGCCATTGAACATATACTGGCTGAACTGTGCATCTTGTTGCCCATAGCATACTTGGCACAGGGTCTGTAACCATATGATCCATAAAAGTTTTTTCATTTTATTCTGTTCGTTTGCTGGTCTGTTATTTTTTAAAAGCCCTTACCATCATGACATCGCCTTTGAATATCTGCCAATCAGACGACTTGGTTTCTTTTACGCGGAGCAGGTAGTAATAAGTTCCTTCGTTAAGTCCTTCTCCACTCCAATTATTGCGGTAGCTCGAGGCGCGGTATACTTCGTTGCCCCACCTGTTTACAATTACAAGCTCATTCTCAGCAAAAAGCTCCAAGCCTTTGATTTCGAATGTGTCGTTGTTGCCATCGCCGTTAGGTGTAAAAACATTGGGGATGAAGAGATCTGAACCTGATACTGAAAGCTTGGTAAAATAACTTCCATTAGCTGTACCGTTAGCACTCGGAACGATACTGTTTCTGGCATGCACCCCGATAGATGGGTTTGTTCCTTTCAGGTAATCCCACCTATTAGCTCCAGCATACCTGGCTATGGCAGCATTGGCATCGAAGAACAATTGGCCGTTGGTATTGGGATTATGTTGCAACGTCATATCGATGCCAGCTTGAGGCGCACCATAAACATGCCATATACGGTCCATGCCCAGTTGCGGTTTTGGCACCACAGGCCCTGCCGACCGGTAGTTCTGTACGCCTACATATAACCGTGCATCTGAAGAGCTTGCCAAGGTTGCCGGCGTATAATCTCCTTCGGCAATACCCAAGGGAAAAACAAAGCTATTAGCACCCGAATAGTTCTTGATGACATGTCCCGCAATGTTATTGCCTGTTACTACCATTCGGTCTTTCGAATAGTTCATTATTTTTCCATCGGTACCGAATTCCAGGTTATGTCCATTGAGCAGAATATCGGCACGATCTACCGAGAGATCCAAAATGTCGTTGGTACGAAGAGTTGCCGACAGCGCACCAACAGGATTGGCGGTACCAAAGCCCGGATCGGAGACATCATCAAGCACCATGTTTTCGGGATTTCGATGCTCCATCAACAAGGCGATAAAATTGCCATTATTACCGTCTATTACTGTTGCCTGAGCACCCGAATCATTGTAATACGGACTGCTCGCAGGGTTGTAAATTACAATCTTGCCCTTGCCACTGATATTGGCCGTAGGTGCTATCCAAATATAACGGCTCCAAATTTCCAAGGTACCGTCAATTGTCCAATTGCTGCCTGGGCCAAAGCAGGTAGTTTCGGCAAAACACTGCTTCACAGTTCCTGTGGCTACATTAACCGTACTGCGCTGCCCAGGAACTATCGCCCCTTCAACGCTCTTACTACCGGCACCTGTTTGGGCATTCGAAACGAAGCTGGCGACCAGCAATAAAATGGCAAAAAACGGCCTCAATAATGATTTTTTCATTCTTTTCATTGATTTAAGGGCCAAAACTTAAAGGTAAATAGTCTATGTTATTTGAAAAGTTCGTTTCATTAACAGCATGATCGACACTGAAATATATATCAACGGGATCGCCAAAGTTGCCCAGGTTCCAATTAATGTTCAGGCCTATTGTTGCCGAGCCGCCAACCGGAATTACCACACCTGGCTTTGAAGTGAAAACGAAGATCCCATGGATGATATCTGCAGTTATTGTCCAATTTGTGTTCTCGACTGCAAAATTAACCACGGGACCAGCAGCGGACTTAATATTAACTGATGTAGCATTGGGGTCGAAAGCCAGGTCTAGAAGCTGAGGGGGAGCAATTGCAAGATTAAAGCTTACCGTACCTGAGGTAGGCGCCTGCCCTATATTCCTAATCTTCACTCCCATGCCTGTAGGGCCATAGGGTGGAAAAGCAGATTTTCCAAAAATGAACTGGGGCGCTAAGTCGGGAGCCAAGGCTTTTCTCTTCCAAAAGAAAGGTGTACCTGGCACTTGCGCTTCAACGGCCATACTTGCCAATAACAGCAACACGATGTATAATATATGTTTTCTAATGATTTCCATGGTTTGGCTAAAAAATATTTTTAGTAATTAATATCCTGCTATCCAGCTCATATATACATCGGTACCCATTACAATTAGGGTATAAACCGAATGTTTATTGGCAACCGAGGGGCCATGATCGGTTGGCAAATGGATCGTATAACCAGTGGCCGTAAAAGCAGCTGTACCGGCATCGTTTCCTTTTAAAGCCAGGGTATACGTACCACCGTCTTTTAAATTGGTTAAATCAAAAGTGTTTGCTCGGTTAGCGGTTGAATAAGCTAGGTTGCTTCTGGAAAAATCGATGGTGGTACTATTGGCCGCATCATAAGAGGATAAATTGTTGGCCGAACCATTTACAGTTAATGCGGAGTTTGGCACTGCAGTTTGAATACCGGTATTACCATTTTTAAGCACAGTTAAGGCATTAGCAGGGTTGGCTGCATCAGCTCCGTTGCCAATTTGGAACAAGGCATCAGTAGCTACCCAATTATTGGCATCTCCGGTGGTAATGGCATTAAAACGGCCTAATACAAATTCTACATTTGAAGTAGCCTTAAGGTTAGTGCCCAAAGCAACCGATGTTTGGCCACTTGCCATATTACTGCCACCAATAGCCAAAGAAAGTGGTCCCGAAGCTACATTTGCTACACCCAAAGTTGCCGAGTATTGGCCACTCGAGGTGTTACTTTGTCCAATGCCAATGGCATATTGGCCACTTACGGTGTTGCCCTGCCCAATGGCCGCACTATAGGCCCCTGTGTTGGCAATATTATTCTCGCTGCCTATGCCTATGCTGTAATTGGCATCTATCGTATTATTGTATCCGATGGCGGCCGCATCGCTTGTAATTTTGTTAAGATAACCTACGGCGATGCCAAAATTAGGACCTGCAACATCGTTCTCTCTACCCAAAGCTACATTACCTATGCCGGCCACCCTGTTGTTAATGCCCGCGGCAAAAGCGGCTTGACCAAGTACCCTGTTGCCTAAACCAAAAGCGGCAGAGTTTACTCCAACAGCCGAGGTTCCATCTATTTCTTGGGCATGGGGAGTACCTCCGCGTACAGCACCCCTCACATCTAACCTGGCAATGGGCTTGCTAGCCATAAAATCGCCTAGGCCTACATTGCCGTCTTGGTAAATGTTTTGGATGTTTGTAGTGGCAGGATTGGTAGTGTTTTCAATGCGCCAAGGCTCTGGTGCCAATACCGAAGCGTCTTTCCAAGAAAGCTGTGCTTCCGAGCCTGCGCCATCGGTGGTTAACACCTGATTGGCCGTGCCATTGTCACGGGGGAATATGTAATTACCTTCTACTCCTCCAAAAGGCTTTTGATAGATAAAATTCACACCTTTAGCGCTGGCTACGTTCATTGTGGTGCTTTGCTGGTTAGTCAAGTTGATGGTATTGACCCCAAAACTTGCCGTTAGCGAAAGTGCGGCCGAGTTGTTCTGGTCGGTAGAGGTGGCCAGCAAACCAACATTACCATTTTGTACAAGGGCCGAAGTTCCGTTTGGGGTTCTGGATAGTAGCGAATTTCCACCTGCACTAATTCCCAGTACACCAACTTCTGGGGCTGTTGCAAAATTGGGATCATTGGCCACAGAAATAAAATTTGCACCACCTCCAACCAGAGTGTTGTTGGTTTCCATGTTATAATAGTATCCATCTGCGGCTTGAACCGATGTCTTGAAATCGCCTTTTACCTCCAGTTTTTTGGCAGATGTAGTGTTGGTAAAATCACCTAGGGCCAGATTGCTGTTCAGGTAGGCGGGTACGTTGTTGGCTGTAGCCTTGTTGGTAGTACCTTGCACCTGTAAGGGTTCTGGTGCCAATGCCGAAGCATCTTTCCAGGAAAGTTGCGCTTCCGAGCCTGCGCCATCGGTGGTTAGCACCTGATTGGCCGTACCATTGTTGCGGGGAAAAACGTAATTGGCCTCTTGAGTGTTTGTGGTAACGTCTTTATACAAGAAGTTCAAACCATAAACAGCACCTAAGTTTAGTGATGCGCTCTTGGTTGCGCCTGCATTATTGAGGCTAATATCCTGCGAGAAAACAGTAAGGTTGGAGATATTAGGACCGTTGGTGCTATAGGTATTCAGTCCGGCGCCATCAAGCGTAAGCCTATTGGTATAAGTAGGTGTTTTTGCCGTTAAATTAACCTGTGTCTTGTCAATGTTCAACTCTCCTTTTACGGTTGCCTGTGTCGCATCGGCATTATCGCCTACAGAAAGCGTACTTACCAGGTTGCCGTTCATGCTTGCATTGGTTTCCAGCTTGTGGTAAGTTCCGTCAGTGGCCTGGGCAAGTGTCCTTAAATCACCTTTTACCTCCAGTTTTTTGGCAGATGTAGTGTTGGTAAAATCACCTAGGGCCAAATTGCTGTTCAGGTAGGCAGGCATGTTGTTGGCCGTGGCCTTGTTGGTCGTGCCCTGTACCTGTAAGGGCTCTATGGTCAATGCGGTTTGATCGAGTTGTCTTAACACGCCATTGGCGTCTGCCGTCACAACCTTATCCGTCGACGCTCCTGCTTGCAGGCCTGCCACAGCCAGTGTTTTGTTTGCGTCGGTAGTAATGGTAGTTGCCCCGGTTAAGGTTCCGCCCAACTGGATGTTGTTGGCGCTTTGGGTCAAACCGTTGTCGGCTGTTATCGTTGCGGGCGTAGCACCAATCATCAGCTGGCCATTGGCATCGGCTACAACTGGCCTATTGCCTGCAGTCACCACAGCTCCAGTAGCCAAATCGGCAATCTTCAGAGTACTGTTAATCGTGAGTTTCCTGCCAGCAAAATCGCCATCAATGAGTGGATTGTTCGTATTGCTATTATCGATCATTAAACGGTTGTCGCCAGTTTGGTTATAACCGGCCTGATAGCCCAAAACCACATTGCCCGAACCTTGCAAATTACCACCTGCCTGACGGCCAATAGCGGTATTATTATTCCCATTAAGGTTGGTCGCCAGCGTTTGAGTGCCGACACCGACATTGTTATTGCCACCATTGAGTGTAACTAACGAGTTCCATCCAACTGCTGTATTATGCAAACCCGTTGTATTTAGCCCCAATGCATTGCGGCCTATACCAATATTATACTGACCAACGGTGTTGTCTCTCAAGGCATTCGAGCCAATGGCCACATTAAATGCACCAGATGTATTTTTGCTTATGGCATCCTTGCCGATGGCAACGATATCTGAACCCGACCCTACGCTTGTGCCATTCGAACCTACACCGGCATCTTGCGTCAGGTGATTGTTAACGTCTACCAAACGTAAATCTTGTACAAAATTGGAGGCTGCCATTGTCCTTAATTCACCCCCTGCCCCATTGGCCACCAAAATCTGGTCGGCCGTTGTTCCTGTTGCAGGCAAGCCCGTAATAGCCAGCGGGTTCGCGCCTAAAGCAATGGTGGTAGGCTTCAGCAAGGTGCCGCCCAACTGTACTTCACCCGTAGCCGCATCAACGCCCAATCCGTTTGAAGCCTTTGCCTTCACTGCTCCGATGTTTACCGTTTTGGTATTGCCACGTTCTAAAACCAGCGTTAATTCGCCGGTTACGTTATCAAAATTAAAACTGGAAATGGTTTGATTATCTGTATTAACAACAGTATTGTTTATAATATAAGGATCAGCAGCCGTACCGCTACCGTTGATGTTTATTCCTATACCTGCTTGGGTAATACCCCCTATACCTGGGGTACCTGGAGGGCCCGAGTTGCCATCCTCTCCTTTATCCCCTTTTGAACCTGCCGGACCTGTATCACCCTTATCGCCTTTAGGACCCTGTACACCAGCCGGACCCGTCAAACCAATTGGACCCTGTGCGCCTGCAGCACCAGTCAAACCTATCGGCCCTTGGGCACCAGTTAAGCCTGCATCACCCTTGTCGCCTTTAGGGCCCTGTGCACCAGCCGGACCCGTTAAACCAATTGGACCCTGTGCGCCTGTAGCACCAGTCAAGCCTATGGGTCCTTGGGCACCAGTTAAGCCTGCATCACCCTTGTCGCCTTTAGGGCCCGGCGTGCCACTCATATTTGTCCATGTTTGAGTAGCAGGATTGTATATCCATGTACCACTATCGTTTATGACGATGTTAGTTCCAGCCCCTGGGCCACCAGGCTGTCCAGGAATTCCCGGCTGACCTGTTTTGCCAGGCTGGCTTTCGATCAATATGTTGCCGGCATCGCCTTTTAGGCCTTTGGCAGAAACCCATCTAAGCCCATCGTTATAATAGATGCCTGGAGTTACATCGCCGGCCGTGGCTATGTTGTACACCATCATACCGGCTACGTGAGCGGATAATGGACTGGCATCGGTTGTGGCTTTAAGCGATACCCGCGTGAACAGCAGGCCTTTGCTTATACTTTCAAGTTCGAGAATGGCATCCTTATTGGACAGGTTATTGCCCGCAACACTGCCGTCTTTTATCTTTTCCTGCGAGAACGCGATAAAAGACATCAACATCAAACCAACTGTGATTTGTAAAATTTTCCCCATAATATATATTTGTTTCTAAGTAAACTCTGATTTAAAACAGGGAAGTTTTCTGTACTTACACAAAACAAAATCCAAAAAAGCAAACAACTGGTAACCAACCAGATAACAAATAAAATTATTATAACAAGGGCATATCCCTCAACAGCCCGTGGTGCTTATTCCGCAAAAGCACTACACAAGACAGTTTCAAGACTAGGGTACTGTTAAGGGGGATTGGAGGGGAAAATTTGGCAAAATCTAAACATCACACAAAACAAAGCCCAAGGAACAACACATTAGCAATCAACGCATTGCAAAAAAAAGCTAAAATAATCAATGCTATCTTTCTACAAATCGGATAGCTAATTCTACAAAAGTACACGCCATGTAATTTCCCATATCGTTAAGATATGCAACCTGGATCAAAAGAAGCTCAAGGCCATGAGTAACCTATTTTAGGTTTTTTGGAGGGATAAAGTGAGCGAGGCCAACGAGAAGATGAGTTGGAAGCGGTTAAACATAAAAAAGACAAGTTTTTTGGAGGCCTTCCCCACTACATCATCATAACAAAATCATTGTTTTGGGAGAAATGGGCAATACACAAGCCTTAATATACGGCCGTACCTGGGTGTGATGAAAGCAATGCCCCTTCTCAAAAAGGTGATAAAGCCGAGGCTCTATCACCTGGGGGGGGGGGGGGGGGGGGGGGCTGCCGACGAACCACGACATGTGTGGGTGTGGGTGGTGGGGGGGGGGGGGGGAGTGGGGGGGGGGGGGGGGGGGGGGGGGGGGGGGGGGGGGGGGGGGGGGGGGGGGGGGGGGGGGGGGGGGGGGGG
>NZ_JAELUC010000009.1 GCF_016429155.1 Pedobacter sp. ASV12
CCCCCCCCCCCCCCCCCCCCCCCCCCCCCCCCCCCCCCCCCCCCCCCCCCCCCCCCCCCCCCCCCCCCCCCCCCCCCCCCCCCCCCCCCCCCCCCCCCCCCCCCCCCCCCCCCCCCCACCTTTTAGATGTGTATAAGAGACAGGTTGCAAACTATCCAAAGGGATGTTCACCGCACCTTTTACACTGCCCGAAGCAAACTCTTCAGGACTACGAACATCTACCAAAAATGCTCCGTTATTAATTGTTTCAGCTAATATGGTGTTGTCTGGAGTACCAAACAGCAATGAAAAAAGTCCCATTTTATATTGTTTTACCTTCGTTTGCAACCCATTCCTTCATACCGCCCGAATAGTTCTTGACCATATCAAAGCCGTTTCTCTTCAAAATAGAGTAGGCAATTGCAGACCTGTCGCCACTTTGGCAATGGATAATTACTTGTTTATCCCTGCTAATTTTATCCAAATTATCTTGTAGCGTACCCACAAATGCATGTACTGCGCCCTCAATATGGCCCTCATTATATTCGGTTAAACCACGTACATCCACAATTTGCACATTATCCAGGCCTACATAGGCTCTAAATGTTTCCAAGTCAATTACATCGGCAGTTTGTAGCTCAAGGTCTAAACCTCCAACACCATTCACGAAGCCATAGCTATTGTCTAGGCCAATTCTCATGAGTTTTCTGGTAATTTCCTCCATTTCATCAGCTTTGGCAACCAAGATAAATTGCTCTTGGTAATTTAAGAACCACCCTGCCCAGGTGGATAGGCTGTTATTATGCTGGATGTTGATACTGCCAGGAATAAAACCTTTGGCAAAATCTACTTTGTTACGTGTGTCGATAACTTTGATCCCATCCTTATACGCCTGTAAAAATTGTGCTGAACTTAGTTCGGGGTGCTTCGGTATTTCGACCAAAAGCGGACGGCTTACCTTGTTCAAGTACTTCATCATGGCAAAGTATTTTGGAGGCTCAGGTTGTCCGGCCAATAAATAGTCTACAAATCCCTTCTCGTCATTTGGGTATTGGAAGGCCCAATTTCTTATTTTTTCATATCCTACGGTTGAGCTTGGCACAGCGCCCAAAGCCTTACCACAAGCAGAACCTGCACCGTGGCCGGGCCAAACCTGCACAAATGCGGGCAGCTCGGCAAAACGCCGAATAGATTCGTACATTTGCTTTGCACCCTTTTCCTGCGTGCCAATTAACCCCGCTGCTTTTTCCAATAAATCAGGGCGACCAATATCTCCAACAAAAACAAAATCTCCGGTAAAAATCATTACAGGTTCGGTAGTCGCTGGATGATCGGTCAATAAAAAACTGATACTTTCTGGCGTATGCCCAGGTGTATGCAACACCTCGAATGTGAGGTTGCCCACCTGAATTTGATCGCCATGTTTTAATCCGATGTGATCGAATTGATATTGCCAATCTGAACCGCCTTCGTCCGATAAGTAGAGTTGGGCACCAGTTACCGCGGCCAACTCTCTTGATCCTGTCAGGAAATCGGCATGGATATGGGTTTCGGTAATGTGCGTAATTTTAAGATTGTTTTGTGCCGCAATTTCAAGATACACATCCATATCACGTTGTGCATCAATTACAATGGCCTCGCCTTTAGCTTGGCAACCAATTAGAAAGCTTGCTTGGGCTAAGCTCTTATCATATACGTGTTGAAAAAACATAATGTTAGATTTTATTTACAAAGGTGCTACGCTCAATTTTTCTGTACAGCTACTTTGGTTACATAAGCGGGATTATTTCAATATCGTTTCTTTAATTAGGATATAAATACCCATTACCAGCACAAACCAGCCGAATGCAGGCTTTAATTTTTTGCCATCTATCTTAGTTGATAAATACGCCCCAATAAAAATCCCTACCGTCGCAAACAAGGTTACGGCAAGCAGAAATTGCCAATCTATTGGATAATGGCCCAATGAAAAACTAAAGCCTATTAATGAGTTTACGGCAATGATAATCAAGGAAGTGCCAATTGCCGTTTTTATGGGCAATTTTAAAAGGTTAACCAATGCAGGAATGATTAGAAAACCGCCACCTGCACCAATAAGTCCGGTAACCATACCAACAATCACACCTTGCCCAATTATCCAGGCCGTGTTGGCAGGTTTAGTCATTGCATCGCTCTTTTCCCTGCCCTTCCTGATCATGCTGTAGGAGGCGAAAACCATGAGCAACGCGAAAAATACCATGAGCAAAACAGATCTGCTAATTCCAAGATCTCCAACATTCATTACATGTTCAGGAATGGCAGGAAGAATGTAGTGACGGGTTAAAAAAACAGCGATTATTGAGGGGATACCAAAAAACAGCGCGGTTTTACCAGCTATAAATCCTTTTTTAAAATAGGATGCAGAGCCCACTAAACTGGTAGAGCCCACTACAAAAAGCGAGTAGGTAGTCGCCAAAACGGTATCGACGCTAAACAGGTAAACCAATACAGGCACCGTTAAAATACTGCCACCGCCGCCAATTAGTCCGAGTGAAATGCCGATAAGTATTGAAGCCGAATAGCCTGTAATTTCCATTGCCCTGATTTGATAATTTCAAAGCTAGCTCAAATCAAATCCGGCTACGGTTACTTTAGTTACACAAGGATAATTTTATTTCTGCCTAACTGCACTACACCATGGTCTTCCAATTGTTTCAATAGGCGAGAAATGACCACTCGTGCGGTACCCAATTCGTTTGCCAACTGTTCGTGTGTAATGGTAATGGTCTTGTTATGGATTAATTCAGCTTTCTTATGCAGCAGGTTTAGCAACCTTTCATCCACTTTCTTAAAGGCAATGGCATTTACAATTTCCAAGAGTTCTTCAAAACGTTTATGGTACAAGCGGAAAATATAGTCTAGCCATTGTGGATATTCTTTGATAAAAAGAGAAACCTTATCTATCGGAAGAAACAAAATCTCGGCATCTTCTTCTACTTCGGCTTTTACCTTGCTGGTTTCGTTGTGCATACCGCCTAAAAACGACATGATGCAGCTTTCGCCAGCTTTGATATAATACAATAAAATCTCTCTGCCGTCTTCTTCCGTTCGTATGACTTTCATACTTCCTTTGATTACAATAGGAATGGCTCGGATGTAGGCATTTTCGTTCAGAATAATACCGCCAGCCTTATATTTTTTCAGGATGCTATTCTGATACAATTTAGCAATTAGTTCAGGCGACGACTTAAACTCTTCAATTTGTTCAAGATTTTCCATATGTAGTAAATGTAGGAATTTATAATGCAAGGGAGATTACATATTTCTCTAATGATCTAGTAGCAACAAACTATTACGCCATCGTTCATCCAAACCAAGCCAAAGGCATAATTCTTCCTGAAGAGTAAGCAAAAAAGTATATTGACTTCATTTATTTCTTTTTAGAGCAGGTATTTAAACTAAAGCGGCTTTGAAATTTTTGGAGGCTTTACACCGTATGATGTGCGGACATTGGCTCGAACCAAAAATCTGCGCGAAGAGCTGATCAACATGTTTTTAAAAAAACATCAAAAAACAGAAAAGCCTCTAACGATTTCGCTAGAGGCTTTCAGCTCCCGAAGCTGGGCTCGAACCAGCGACCCTCTGATTAACAGTCAGATGCTCTAACCGGCTGAGCTATTCGGGAGTACCGGTTATCCAAAAACGCCTTGTTGCATATGCTTTGAACATATACCCCTGTTCGTTTTGGGAATGCAATATTAGGGCTTTTAAATTATTTATGCAATATTTGCAGTGAAAAAATTTTAAAAAAATTACAACTTAACAGATATGAGCCTGATAATCATAGGTACTGTGGCTTTCGATGCCCTGGAGACCCCTTTCGGAAAAACAGATAAAATTGTAGGTGGCGCGGCTACTTATGCCAGTTTAGCTGCTTCTTACTTCTATAACAAGACCAAAATTGTAGCCGTTGTTGGTGATGATTTCGGACAAGACAATATCAATATCCTGAACCAACATGGTGTTGATACCGAAGGCCTACAGGTTAAGGAAGGCGAAAAATCCTTCTTTTGGAGCGGCAAATACCACAACGACATGAACAGCCGCGACACCTTGGTTACCGAACTGAACGTGCTGGAAAATTTCGACCCGATCATCCCCGACAGTTATCAGGACTGTGAGTATTTGATGCTGGGCAACTTAACGCCGCAAATCCAACAAACTGTAATCAAGCGCTTAAAAAACCGCCCGAAACTAATTGTATTAGATACCATGAACTTTTGGATGGACATTATGATGGATGATCTTTTGGAGACCATTAAAATGATCGACGTATTGACCATTAACGATTCTGAAGCCCGCCAATTATCAGGTGAATACTCTTTGGTAAAAGCCGCCAATAAAATCCTGACCATGGGCCCAAAATACCTCATCATCAAAAAAGGTGAGCACGGCGCATTATTGTTCCACGAAGACAAGATCTTCTCGGCTCCTGCCCTGCCACTGGCCGATGTATTTGATCCAACCGGTGCCGGCGACACTTTTGCCGGAGGCTTTATCGGCTACCTGGCCCAAGTAGGCACCGTAAACTTCAACAATATGAAAAATGCCTTGATTTACGGTTCGGCCCTTGCTTCTTTCTGCGTAGAAAAATTCGGCATCGAACGCTTATTGGAGCTCGACAAAAAAGCCATTGCCGAACGCCTGCAACAGTTTGTCAACCTAAGCAGTTTCGAGATTATTCAGGAGTAATGAAGTTAAGAGTTGAAAGTTGGTCTAATGGTCAGCTTTCAACTTTGCACTTTCAACTTTTTTCACTTCAACGTGCCCACCACAGTAAATTTCTCAAAAACAGTTTCTGTATGTGGTGCGTCGGCCAATTCGGCGGTCAGGTCCTGCCCAGCCCAATGTTCATAGTGCTTGCCGTTTTTCCACAGCCGACTTTCGCCCACATCGTAAATCAAACCCTTATAGGCGACCCAAATCTGGGGCTTATCCTGGCCATTGCGTAAGGCAAGCTGCGATCTGGTATAAGTTGGCAACTCCATTATTTGGCGACCCTTTTGCCAAAAAACTCCAATAAATATACGCCCAACAAAAGCATGGCCATGATATAAAAATGGCTTTCCAGCGGAATATCAACCATATTGATACCCAAGGTTTCCTTGCTATTATATAACAGGATGGGCAATTTGCCCATAATGCCAAAGCAGATATAAAAAGGCAGCAAACAAACCAGATAGGCCCGGTAAAAACGATACATAAACCTGATTTTGTTGAGGTATTCGACATAGAGCAACAAGACAAACAAGAGCGCAAAAACCACGATTGTATACCAATGACTGTGGCCAAAAAAGCCAAAAGCTATACAAAGCCCCAGTACCAGGTTGCTTACGGTTAGGCTAAACTGCTGCAGGTTGTTTTTAGGGAACCGGGCATTGAGGTATTGGTAAACATTGATGCCCAAAAAACTAAAGCCGAAACAGAAAAGAAAAAACTCTAGCGGAACGCCCCGATAGTAGACACCGACCACAAACTCAGCGTTAAATTGCCAGATGCCAAAAATATTGAAAATAACTCCGATTGCCGAAAAAACAATACCGGCCACCACTGCCGGAACAGCAGCGTTGTTCAGTTTTTTGAGCCTAAATGCCTTGCTATCCAGACAGAACGTCCAAGGAGCTAGAAAAAGAAAAATATCAAGACATAGAAACAGGTTCTTCATGCAAATGGGTTTAATTTCCGATAGCCAAAAGTAGGATTTTGCCCGCGTTTAACACATATCTTTTTTCTGTGGCAACAGGTTTAACAAAAAAAGGCCCCAAATATTGGAGCCTTTTCGTGTTTTGATAGGTATTTAGACCTCTGTTGCAGCCATGTCTTTGGCATATGTTTTCAGGTATTTCTTTAAAATGCCCCTGGCCACATGGATACGGGTTTTTACCGTACCAATAGGAATGTCCAGCTCTTCGGCAATTTCATGGTATTTATAGCCTTCGAAGTATTTGATGAAAGGCACGTAGTACTCGGGTTGCAAGGTGGCCAAGGCCTTGTGGATATCGCCCAACACAAATTTGCTCTCCACGGCATTTCGGGTTGCGCTGTAATGCAGGTTAGCCGAAGAAATGTCTTCGCTTTGCGTAATCAGGGTATTCGTTTTTACCATGCGCCTGTAGTTGTTGATAAACGTATTGCGCATAATGGTAAACAACCACCCTTTTAAATTAGTTCCCTCTTTAAATTTGCTGTAATAAGTAACCGCTTTAAGCAGCGTATCCTGCACCAAATCATTAGCATCTTCGATATCTTTTGTAAAATTTAAAGCAAATGACTGTAATGAGCCAGAATAATCATGCAATTGGTGGTTAAATTGAAGCTGTGTCATAGTTTTTAGGTTTTAAGTTTTAAAAAGAAACAGAAGCTTTGGAGAGTGGTTCGCCAACTGTTTATATCGACCTTTGTCGTACAACTATGATACCAAAAAAATGACCTCGATCTAATTTTTTAAAAAAACTTACCTAATGAAACAGAAACAGCCTTGTCACAAAATATTTACCTCGCGCTCCAGCGCCACGCCAAACTTGGCCTGTACAGCCTGAATGATTTGTTCTGAAAAATCATACACTTCCTGTCCGCTGGCCCCGCCATGGTTTACCAAAACCAAGGCCTGGTTTTTCCAGGTACCGGTACGCCCCACTACCATACCTTTAAAGCCGCATTGCTCGATGAGCCAGCCCGCAGCCAACTTGATTTTGCCCTCGGCTACCGGATAATGCACCACTTCGGGGAATTTTTGGACAAGTTGCTTAAATTGCTCGGGTTCAATTACCGGGTTTTTAAAGAAACTACCCGCGTTGCCAATCGTTTTGGGATCGGGGAGCTTGCTTACCCTGATGTGAGAAACCACCGCCGAAACATCGGCGATGCTCGGATCAACGATATTTCTTTTTTCCAATTCGGCATTAATGGCGCCATAATGTGTGTGCAACTGTGCAGTTTGGCTCAGGTTAAAGCCTACTTTAGTAATGATGAACTGGCCTTTAAGCTCATTTTTGAAGATGCTATCGCGATAGCCAAACGCACAATCGGCATAACCAAAGGTTTTGATTTGGCCGGTTGCGATTTCGAAGGCACTGCACCACGCAAAAACATCTTTCAGCTCTACGCCATAAGCCCCGATATTCTGGATAGGCGACGCCCCTACCGTGCCCGGAATCAGGCTGAGATTCTCCAATCCGGCAAAACCATGGCTTACGCAATAGTTAACCAAATCATTCCATACTACGCCTCCGCCGGCACTTACGCTTACTTGGCCACCTGCTATCTCATGGCTAATGCCCTGAATATCCATTTTAACTACTAATCCATCAAAATCGTGCGTAAACAGCATGTTGCTGCCGCCACCCATCACCAAAAGCCTTTGTGTTTTAGCCAGAGGATCGGCAAATACAGCCCGCAGCTCGTCTTCGCTGGCAACGGCCACAAAGTAGCGGGCCTTTACCTCGATGCCAAAAGTATTGTACGACTTTAAGGATACGTTTTCTTGAAAAATGGACATGGTTTTAGATTAGACAGCAAAGGTATACAAAAAGGCCGACGCGTTAAACTTCGTCTTCCACTTCGCGTACCACATTTTCGATCCTGCGATCTGGAATAAGCCAAATCAGGGCTACGAGTACAAAAAGGCCACCTGAAATCCAGGTCGAAACATACGCCAACGGGATCGCTAAAATATAACAGGCCGTAGAGAGCTTGCCTTTCAAATCGCTGCCTACGGCTTTGGCCAACAACGATTCGTTACCATGGTGCTTCACCAGTACCGACATCAGTATAAAATAAGCGATAGAATTCATCAACAAAACGCCGCCGTAAACGGCAACCGGCGCGGCAGCGAAATGGTTTTCGCCCATCCATGCGGTGGCAAAGGGAATCATGCTCAGCCAAAAAAGCAGATGTAGGTTGGCCCAAAGCACCGCTCCGTTTACCCGGTTTACGGCCGTAAACATATGATGGTGGTTGTTCCAATAAATACCCACATAAATAAAACTGAGTACGTAACTTAAAAAAACAGGCAACAAGGGCACCAAGTCTTTCAGTTCGCTTTTCTCATGGGGCACCTTGAGTTCCAACACCATAATGGTAATGATAATGGCAATTACGCCATCGCTAAACGCTTCTGTTCTTCCTTTTTTCATCTTGCTTTTTTTATAGTTTCGAAGATAAGAAAAAGCTTAAAGCAAAAAACCGGTTCGGCTTGCGGTTCGGTTGTTTTTTTAACAGGAAGGCGAGCCTGAATTGCGGCCGCCAACACTTAGGGAGAAGCCGTCAAGGCCGAACCCGCTAGCACCGAACCTAACGAACTCCTCTTTTCACCTGTCCAAATCCTCCGTTCACCGAAAAAAGCTAGACCAATGTTTGGCAATTGCCTTTTTTTGCTTCATGGAATTAAATACAGACTTGACCCTCATCGAGGAAATAAAAATTTTAATAAGGAAACTTTGGAATTAAAAAAAGTTTCCATAGTTTTGCGCCATTATTTGAAAGGTGAAAGTTGGAAGTTAGAGAATACATCATTGCAGAAGCAGACAAGCTTTTTTGCCAATTTGGCTTTAAAAGTGTAACCATGGACGATATTGCCAAACATTTGGGCATGTCTAAAAAAACGATCTATCGCCATTTTAGCGACAAGGACGAACTGGTAACTATTCTGATCAGCGAGAAGATCAGTACGCAGGATTGCATGGCAAAAGACACTGCCCAAAATTCGGAAAATGCTATTGACGAGATTTTTTTCGCCATTAACAGTACCAATGAGATGCTGGCCAATATGAACCCCAAGCTTTTCTACGACCTGCAAAAATACCATCCCAAAGCCTGGATGATATTTAGGGAGTTCAAAGAAAAGACTCTACGCGAAACGATTTACAAAAACCTGGAGCGTGGCATCAAGGAAGGGCTTTACCGCGACGATATCAATACCGATATCCTCACGCAGCTGCGCCTTGACCAGGTTGACCTTATTTTTAGTCAGCATGACCAATATACCATGAACAAATACAACCTTGCCCAGATTATGGTAGAGCTTACCGAACATTTTTTATATGGCGTATGCTCTTTAACTGGCTTAGGGCACATTTATGCCAGCAAGCTCAAACTCAAGACGGAGGTTCCGGCAGCCGCCACTAAAATTTAAATTCATTAAACCCAAAATAAAACAATTATAACATGCTTAGAATAAAAAAGGCAAAACTCATCCTACTCCTGCTCGCAGGCGCAGTTTTGCCACAATTGGTAAACGCGCAGCAGCAGCTTACCCTAAAGGATGCCTTAACCTTTGCTTTGCAGCACAACAGCAACATGCGCAAGGCACGATTGGATATTGAAGGCGGACGCTACAAGGTGGAAGAAGTAAGGGCACAAGCCCTGCCTCAGCTTACAGGCACCGCCGGCTTAACCTACAACCCCATTATCGGGCAACAGGTTGTCGATTTTGGTGGCCAGTTGCAAACGCTTAAGTTCGGACAGAAATGGAATTCGTCGGCAGGCGTTCAGCTCTCGCAACAACTGTTTAACCAACAGGTTTTCACAGGCTTGCAGGCGGCGAAATCGAGCGAGGAATACTACAACTTAACTGCTCAATTAACCGAAGAACAGCTGATCGAACTGGTAGCCAACAACTACTATCAGGTATTGGTAACCAGGCAACAACTGGAAGTGATTGACAACAACATCAAAAATGTGAAGGTAGTCGAAAACATCGTTAACGTTCAGTATAAAAACGGCTTGGCCAAAAAAATCGATGTAGACCGCATCAAGGTAAACCTCACCAACCTCAATACCCAAAGAGAGCAGGTGATTAACGGGATTACCCAATTGGAAAACCAGTTGAAATACGCGATGGGCATGCCGGTTGCCACAGCAATCATCCTACCGGCAACCGAGCTTACGCAGGTAAGTACCTTGCCACAGCTAGCAGATGCCGTAGACTTGTCTAACCGTACAGAAATTAAGCTTTTGGACAATCAGGACAAGCTTTTGTCTTTGCAAAGGAAAGCTTATGTATCAGAATATTATCCTACATTGGCTTTAACAGGCAACTATACCTATTCTAGCCAGAGCAAAAGTTTCGACTTTTTAAACTCGAGCAGTTCGGCTATTGGTTTTGGCTCTTCGGCTGTGGGACTAACACTAAGGGTACCTATTTTTAACGGCTTCCTAACCCGTTCTAAGGTCCGTCAGGCCGATGTAGCCATCAAAAAGGCCAAGGAGGACAGAACCAACACCACCAACGCGTTAAACCTGGCCTACGAAAATGCCAAAATCCAATTGCGCGACAACCTGGCTACCATCAATGCGCAACGCAAAAATGCCGAGCTGGCCCAGGAAATCTACAAAAGCACACAGAACAACTATAACAACGGACTGGCTTCGCTAACCGATTTGCTGGAAACAGAAAACTCGTTAACCCAGGCCCAAAACAGCTATACACAGGCATTATTAAATTATAAAATTGCCGAAATACAATTAATCAAATCAAACGGAAATATTAAATCGCTAGTCCAATAACAGAAATGAAAAGAGTAATAATCATAATCGTTGTCATTGCTGCCGCACTTGCGGCAATAGCCCTGGTTCTTAAGAACAACAAAAAGAAGAACGACGCCAAAACTGCCTTCATTGCCGAAGGTGGCGGCGCGGTAGCTGTTCGCGTGGCAACTGTAGAAAAAAAGGTGGTAGACCTTGATTTTAATGCAAACGGAAACTTTGCCGCCAACCAAGAATTGAACTTCCTTTCTGAAAATGCTGGTCGCGTAAGCGCCATTTACGTCAAAGAAGGCGATCGCGTAAGCAAAGGACAGGTTTTGGCCCGCATTGATGCCGAAATTATCAATACCGACAGGGAAACAGCCGAAGCGGCCTACCAAAACGCGTTGAAAGACGAAGCCAGGTACCAAAGTTCGTATCAAACCGGTGGTGTAACCCAACAACAGCTTGACCAAGCCAAATTGGCTACCAGGAATGCACAGTTGCGCTTGCAGGCTTCGAAAAGAAGACTGAACGATGCCAGCATCAAATCGCCAATCAACGGTATCGTTAACAAAAAATATATTGAAGTAGGTGCTTTTGTAACCGCTCAAGGTACCCAGTTGTTCGAATTGGTTGACGTTTCAAAACTCAAACTGAAAGTAAACGTAAACGAAGCACAAGTAGCCAACCTTAAATTAGGCGACCGCATCGATATCAAATCAAATATTTTCCCAACTGAGAAATTCAGCGGCAAGATTACTTTCATCGCGCCTAAAGCCGATGCAACCTTGAACTTCCCGATCGAAATCGAAGTGGCCAACAACACCAAAAACAGCTTAAAGGCCGGCATGTACGGCACAGCTGTTTTCAACTTCCCGCAACAAGCTCCTAGCATCCTTATTCCACGTACCTCGTTCGTGGGCAGCGTAAGCAGCAACCAGGTTTTTGTGTTAGACAAAGCCAGCAATACCGCCAAGGTACGCAATGTGGTAAGCGGCCGGATTTTGGGAGATAACGTGGAGATTTTGGATGGCTTGGCTGCAGGCGAAACCGTAATTACCAGCGGACAGATCAACTTGGCCGACGGCACTGCGGTAAGCATTGTTAAATAAGCTAAAAATTGCATTTACAAATCGCTTGCGCCACTAAACGTATGCATTATTAAAACAAAATGAAGATTACAGACATATCCATAAAAAGGCCCTCGCTGGTGATTGTGGTTTTTACCGCACTTACCCTCCTGGGGCTATTGAGCTACTTTTCGTTGGGCTATGAGCTATTGCCAAAATTCTCCAACAACGTAGTATCCATTTCTACCATCTACCCCGGCGCTTCGCCAAACGAAGTAGAAAATACCGTAACCAAGAAAATCGAGGATGCGGTATCATCGATGGAGAACATCAAAAAAATAAACGCAGTATCGTTCGAAAGCTTGTCGACGGTAACCATTACCCTAACCGACAAGGCTAATATAGACGTGGCCCTGAACGATGCGCAACGTAAGGTAAATGCCATTCTGGCCAATTTGCCCGAAGATGTAAAAACGCCTTCGCTAAGCAAGTTCTCGCTCGACGATCTACCGGTAATCACCATGTCTGCCTCTGCCAACATGGACGATATTACCTTTTACGATCTGATCGACAAACGGATTGCCCCGGTAATTTCGAGGGTAAATGGTATTGCCCAGGTAAACCTGATTGGTGGCTCTGAGCGCGAAATACAAGTAGCCTTAGATGCCAACAAGCTCCAAGGCTATGGCCTTTCGGTGCCTCAGGTGCAACAGATGATTTTATCGTCGAACCTCGATTTCCCTACCGGAAGCGTAAAAACACAGAACCAAGATGTATTGATCCGTTTATCGGGAAAATACCAAAGCATTGACGAAATGCGCAACTTGGTGCTAACCACCACCAAAAGCGGTACGCAAATCCGCCTTGGCGATGTTGCCGACGTGCAGGATGCCCAAAAGGAAACCGAGAAACTGGCCCGTATCAACCGTAAAGGGGCTATCGCGATCCAAATCATCAAACAAAGTGATGCCAACGCGGTAGAAGTAAGTAAAGGCGTACATGCCATTATCGAAAAGCTGAAAACCGAATACAAAGCCGATAATCTGGATATTAAGATCGTAAACGACAGTTCGATCTTTACCCTCGAATCGGCAGATGCGGTAATTCACGATTTGATGCTGGCGGTAGTGCTGGTGGCTTTCGTGATGCTTTTCTTCTTGCACAGCATCAGAAACGCAGTTATTGTTATGGTGTCTATTCCGGCTTCCCTAATTGCTACGTTTATTGGTATCAGCCTCTTTGGCTTTACCCTCAACCTGATGTCGCTTTTGGGTCTTTCCCTGGTGGTAGGTATCTTGGTGGATGATGCCATTGTGGTACTGGAAAACATCCAACGCCACATGGAAATGGGCAAAAACAAAGTGAGGGCAGCCTCAGATGCCACGAGGGAAATCGGCTTTACGGTAGTTTCCATTACCTTCGTAATCGTAGTGGTATTCTTCCCTATTGCGGTAAGTACCGGCTTGGTATCTAACATTTTGCGCCAGTTCTGTATCGTGGTAATTATTGCCACCTTGCTATCGTTGGTGGCTTCGTTTACCATTGTGCCTTTGCTTTTCTCGAGGTTCGGTAAATTGGAGCGTATCGAAGGCAAAAATATGTTCGGCCGTTTCATTTTATGGTTCGAAAAACAGCTCAAAAAATTCACGCATTGGGTTACTTCTATCCTAACCTGGTCGCTAAACCATAAAAGACGTACTATTTTTGCGGTAGTTATCCTATTTGTTGGCGCCATGTATTTAGCCGGAGCCGGATTTATCGGAAGCGAGTTCTTCCCTAAATCAGACAAGGGCGAATTCCTGGTACAGATCGAATTGCCCAAAGATGCTTCGTTAGAGCAAACCAACTTTTACACCCAAAGAGCCGAAGCCTTCTTGCAGAAACAGCCTGAAATTACCCAACTTATTACAACGGTTGGCCAATCAAGTGGCGATTTCGGTGGCACGCAGGCAACGGCTTATAAATCGGAGATTAACGTAAAATTGGTTGAACGCGACCAGCGCAAAGGGGTATCATCTGATATTTTTGCCACCAAAATGAGCCGTGCCTTAGCCAAAGAACTGGTGGGCGCCAAAGTAAAAACCGTTCCGATCAGTATTTTGGGTATCGCCGAAAATGCACCTATCCAGCTGGTGGTTATGGGCTCTGATTTGGATAGTGCCTTGAAATATGCCGAAGGTGCCCAAAAAGTACTGGCGGGCATTCCGGGTGCGACCGAGATTAAATTATCGGTAGAAAAAGGAACACCAGAAATCAACGTCAAAGTAGACCGCGATAAAATGTCGGCCTTGGGCCTAACCCTGCAAACCGTAGGAGGAACCATGCAGACTGCATTTAGCGGCAACACCGATGGCAAGTTCAGAAAAGGCGAGTACGAGTACGACATCAACATCCAATACCAGGATTTCAACCGCAAAAGCGTAGACGACGTGCGCAACCTGATTTTTGTAAACGGCGCCGGACAGCAGATTAAGCTTTCGCAGTTTGCCACCATTACCGAAGGATCCGGACCAAGTCAGCTGGAGCGTTTAAACAAATCAACTTCGGTATCGGTAAAAGCGCAATCTATTGGTAGGCCTACCGGAACTGTAGTAGCCGATTTCCAAAAGAAACTGGAAGAATTACAGAAAAACGGCAAGCTGAAAGCGCCAGTTGGCGTGAGCTATACCTGGGCCGGCGACCAAGAAAACCAGTCGGAAGGATTTGGTACCCTGGGCATTGCCTTATTGGCCTCGGTTATTTTGGTATACCTGATTATGGTGGCGCTTTACGATAGCTTTATCTATCCGTTGGTAGTGATGTTCTCGTTGCCGTTGGCCTTTATCGGTGCCTTCTTGGCCCTAGCCTTGACCAACAACTCGATCGGTATCTTCACCATTTTAGGTCTGATCATGCTCATGGGTTTGGTGGCGAAAAACGCGATTATCCTGGTCGATTTTACCAACCACATGAAAGCCGAAGGCAAATCGACCATCGAGGCCTTGGTACTAGCCAACCACGCCCGTTTAAGGCCGATTTTGATGACGACCATCGCCATGATTTTCGGTATGCTTCCAATTGCATTGGCCAGTGGTGCCGGTGCCGAATGGAAAAATGGTTTGGCCTGGGTTATTGTAGGCGGCTTGACCAGTTCGCTCTTCTTGACCCTGATTGTTGTACCGGTAGTTTACCTGATTTTCGATATGATGCTAGATAAACTGGGTTTCAACAAAAAAGGCAAATCTATTGAGGAGCTGATGGTAGAGCCTTACGACCATAAAGACGTACACGAGTACGACTTGGATCATTAATACACTCCCCAAATTATATACTTTTAGTTTTGAAAGGAGCCGAGAATTCGGCTCCTTTTTTTATGTGGCTAAGCTTCGCCTGATATTCTTCATCATTCAGATTGGTATGCTTCACCAACGGTTTCTATGCATCTAACTTGTGGGCAAAGCATACCAACAAAAGCCACTTCATTTCTGATGTGGCTGGTGCTGGTTAATATCGTAGCCCATACTGGTGTTCTCCACCAACGAATTTGCGCATTGGTTATCACGCCAAAAAGATACCCCCTCCTTCCCACACCCCATCCCTTACCTCCATTCACCTACCCAAAACCGCCATTTGCCGACTAGGCCATATTTAATTATTGACTAATAACTTCTTTTGTGCTGTAAAGGAAGAGCAGCTGAAGACAGGGAACTATACTGGAGATAAAATGTTTTTCAATGGAAACTTTTAGTTTAAAAAAAGTTTCCATAGTTTTGATTATGTAATTTTCAAGAAAGGGTACAGATTGGAAATCAAAGAATACATAATTAAGGAATCGGATAAACTTTTTTGCCAATTTGGCTTTAAAAGCGTAACCATGGACGATATCGCCAAGCATTTGGGCATGTCCAAAAAAACCATTTATCAACATTTTAGCGACAAAGACGAGCTGGTGAACATTCTGATCAGCGAAAAAATAGGCACTCAGGATTGCGTGGTTAAAGACGGAGCCAAAAATTCGGAAAATGCAGTTCACGAAATATTTTTCGCTATGAGCAACATTAACGAACTCTTGTCGAACATGAACCCCAAGCTCTTTTACGACCTGCAAAAATATCACCCCAAAGCCTGGCTGATCTTTAGGCAGTTTAAGGAAAAAACATTGACAATGGCCATAGCCCATAATTTAGAACGTGGCAGAAAAGAAGGTTTGTACCGGAGCGAAATCAACGTAGACATCCTTACGCAGATGCGCCTCACACAAATAGACCTGCTTTTTAACCAGCACGACAATTACACCATGAACAAATACAGCCTTGCCCAAGTGATGATTGCCATAACCGAACACTACCTTTTTGGCGTATGCAACCCAAAAGGCGTAGAACTTATTCATTTTTACCAACAGAAAAAACCCATACAAGCGTAAATGATATGAAACCACAACTTTACATTTTACTTTTTTGTCTGAGTTGGATCATCCCAGCCCAAGCCCAGCAAAAAGATACCACGGCAAGCTTCAGTCTGCAGGAGGCCATCTCCTTTGCATTAACCCATCAGGCTGATGTAAAAAATGCCAAAATAGACGAGCAAATCGCGGCAAATACCGTTAAAAAGACCTTTGGCATTGGCCTGCCCCAGGTAAGCGCAAGCGCCGATTTTAACGACTTCCTCAAAGTGGCCACCAGTTTAGTACCCGCCATCTTTTTTGACAAGGATGCGGCTCCCGGAACTTTTATTCCAGTGCAATTTGGCGTAAAGTACAACTCAACAGCAGGCATTAATGCCAGTCAGCTGCTTTTTGACGGCACCTACCTGGTAGGGTTAAGGGCATCGAAAACCTATAAAGAGCTCAGCACCAAAAACAGTGCGCGGACCCGAATTGAAACCGCCGTTGCGGTTACCAAAGCCTATTATTCTGTTTTGGTAAGCGGCGAGCAGCTAACATTGCTAGATGCCAACATAGCCAGCTTAAAAAAATCGCTCAACGATACCGAGGCCATGTTCAAAAATGGTTTTGCCGAAAAGATCGATGCCGACAGGCTGAGCGTACTTTACAATAATGCGCAAACCGAAAGGGAAAATGTAGTGAGGATGCTGGCCTTAAACCTTAACCTGCTGAAATTTCAGATGGGATTAACCGTAAACAGCAACCTAACGCTCAAGGATAAAATTGGTGAGATCAATGTAGATCAAGTACCTGTTTTAAGCGATAGCAGTGCCTATCACAAAAGGATTGAATATTCGATCCTGCAAACGCAGCTCAAACTGAACGAGTTGGATGTAAAAAGATACAAAAGCGCATTTTTGCCTAGTTTATCGGCATTCGGCAGCTATTCGCTAAGTTTCCAAAACGACAGGTTTGCTGATTTGTACGACAAGAACTTCCCTACATCGGTAATCGGCCTGAAGCTTTCTATTCCGATCATTTCTGGTGGCCAAAAACTTTACGACGTTAGAAATGCAAAACTGGAGGTACTTAAAACCCAGAACAACATCAACAACCTGGCGAATTCGATCAATCTGGAAGTTTCGCAAGCGCAGACCAACTTCGTGAACGGCCAAAAATCGCTTCAAAACCAAAAAAGGAATATGGCCCTAGCCCAAGAGGTATTGCGTGTAACCAAAATCAAGTATGAACAAGGCGTAGGCTCCAACCTGGAGGTAACCACCGCCGAAACCTCGCTTAAAGAAGCCCAAAACAACTATATCAATGCTTTATACGATATGCTCATCAACAAGGTAAATCTGGATAAGGCCCTAGGAAACATCAATTATTAAACCTTACAAAACCATCACATAATGAAAAGAGTATTATTCATTTCAGTAATTGCCATTTTGGCCGCCTGCTCCAAGCCAAAAGACAAAAAAGCAGAACTAGCCGAGCTCAAGCAAAAACGCGCAGAGCTTGATGGCCAAATTGCCAAATTGGAAAAAGAAGTAGGTGGCAAAGATTCGTTGGCCACCAAAGACGTAACGGTTTACGACGTGAAATCGGCCCCTTTTTACAACTATATAGAAATACAGGGCAAAGTTGATGCCGAGCAAAACGTAGAGGTCAATCCCGAAATGCAGGGCATTGTAACTGCCGTTTATGTTAAGATTGGCCAAACCGTAAGCAAAGGCCAGGTATTGGCTCAGATAGACGACAATGTGTTGCGCCAAAACATTGCCCAACTGCAAACACAGTTAGATTTGGCCAACAATTTGTACAATCGCCAAAAAAATCTTTGGGACCAAAAAATTGGCACCGAAGTACAATACCTCAATGCGAAAAGCCAAAAAGAAGGCTTAGAACGCCAAATGAACGTGTTGCGTACCCAACAGGGGCAATTTAAAATCAAGTCGCCCATTTCGGGCAGCGTAGAGCAGATGGACCTGAAAGTAGGCCAGGCGGCCGCTCCGGGCATGCAAGCCATCAGGATTGTCAATGCCAACACCTTAAAAGCCAAGGCACAGGTTGCCGAAGCCTATTTGGGCAAAATTGGCCAGGGCGATAATGTAAGGGTAATCTTCCCTGATTTGCAAGACAGTTTAACCACCAAGGTATCATTCGCCTCTAAGGTGGTTGACCAGGCTTCGCGCAGCTTCAACATCGAGGTTAACCTCCCATCGAACAAAAAATACCGCGCCAATATGATTTCGGTATTAAAGGTGGTCGACTACTCAAATCCTAATGCCATCATCGTTCCGGTAAATGCCATCCAAAATGCCGAAAACGGAAAATATGTAATGGCTGTGGTTAACGGAAAAGCCCAACGTACCAACATCAGCATTGGCAGGACCATAGACGGCAAAACCGAAGTGCTTTCGGGCCTCAAGGCTGGCGATAAAATCGTAGTAACTGGGGTGGAAGACCTGAACGAGGGCGATCCGGTTAAATATTAATTAGAAAATGAATGAGTGATTCAATGAGTGAATTGGAATGTGGCGACTGATCCGCGGGCATTCAATCATTCAAAACTCAATCATTCAAAATTAAACCCTAAACAAATGAAAGACGTTAACAAAGAGTTTAAACCTTCGAGTTGGGCCATCGACAATAAAACGGCAATTTATATCATCACCATCATGATTTCGATTGCGGGTTTGTTTGCCTATAACTCTACGCCAAAAGAAAATTTTCCGGAAGTAATCATCCCGAAAATCTTTATACAAACCACCTACCCTGGTACTTCGCCAGAGAACATGGAAACCTTAGTAACCAAGCAATTGGAAAAAGAAATCAAGGGTACGCAGGGACTGAAGAAAATCACCTCCAACTCTTACCAGGATTTCTCGATCATCACGGCCGAATTTGGCACAGATGTGGATATCAAAGATGCCAAGCAACGCGTAAAAGATGCGGTTGACAAGGCCAAAACAGACTTGCCCAACGACTTGCCCGACGATCCTGTGGTGCAAGACATCAACCTGTCTGATTTGCCGATCATGTACCTGAACATTTCGGGCAATTTTGACTTGAAGAAACTGAAGGAATATGCCGACGACATCCAAGACCGTATCGAGGCCTTGCCAGAAATTTCGGGTGTTGATATTGTTGGGGCTTTGGATCCGGAAATCCAGATTACGGTTGACATGAACAAAATGGCAGCCGCGCAAATTACCTTTACAGACATCGCCAATGCGGTAGGTGGCGAAAACGTGAACGCCTCTGGAGGTACCGTAAAAATGGATGGCCTGCGCCGTACGCTGAACATCAAAAAAGAGTTTAAAAACGCAGAGCAGATTGCCAATCTGGTCATTAAAACCCCTACCGGGGCTGCTGTTTACCTCAGAGACATCGCCGAAGTAAAAGATGCCTTTAAGGAGCAAAACAGTTATGCGCGCCTGTATGGCAAAAACGTAATTACGCTGAACGTGAAGAAACGTTCGGGACAAAACCTCATTGAGGCTTCTGACAAAATCAATCAGATTATTGCCGATATGAAGGCCCACTCCTTACCCAAAAGCCTGGAAATCAAAATTACCGGCGACCAATCCGACCAAACTCGTGTAACCTTGCACGACTTGATCAACACGATTATCATCGGCTTTATCTTGGTAACCATCATCCTCATGTTCTTTATGGGGGTAACCAATGCCTTGTTCGTGGCTTTATCGGTTCCGCTTTCCATGTTCATCGCCTTCTTGTCGATGCCGTTTTTGGGTGGCTTGTTTGGTTTCAGCTTTACCATGAACATGATCGTACTCTTCTCTTTCCTACTGGGATTGGGCATTGTGGTAGATGATGCCATTGTGGTAATCGAGAACACCCACCGTATTTTCGATAACGGCAAGGTACCAATTGTTAAAGCGGCCAAAACCGCAGCCGGCGAGGTTTTCGTGCCTGTATTTTCGGGTACCCTAACCACATTGGCTCCGTTCTTTCCCTTGCTGTTCTGGCCAGGAATTATCGGCAAGTTTATGTTCTTTTTACCGGTTACGCTCATTGTTACCCTATTTGCCTCGCTGATTGTAGCTTATATCATCAACCCGGTATTTGCAGTCGATTTTATGGCGCATGATGACCATTCGGCCAATAAAAAACCACATTTTGATCAAAAAACCAGGAAAAACCTCTTGATCATGGGCATTATTGCCATAGCAGGTTATTTGATCAATATCGGCTTGGGCAATTTTGTGGTTTTCCTCGCCTTGCTGTACCTGCTTAACCATTTCTTCTTAACCAATGCGGTTAAAACATTTCAGAACAAGATTTGGCCTGGCTTCCAAAACCGATATGTTAAAGTATTGCATTGGGCAGTGGAGCATCCTAAAAAATTAATCTGGGGTACTTTCGGCTTGTTCTTTTTAACCCTGTTTGTTTTTGTTACCCTGGTAGGCACCGGCCGGCAAAAAATCATCTTCTTCCCTTCGGCCGACCCGAACTTTGTGTATGTATACGTAGGCATGCCTGTGGGTACCGACCAAGCTTATACCAATGAAGTGGTGCGAAACGTAGAACAAAAAGTAACCAAGGTATTGAGCAAAAACGGCAAGATAGATCCCGTAGTAACTTCTATCATTTCGAACGTAACCGTAGGCGTAACCGATCCGCAGGACGAAGACCAGGGCGAATACCCGAACAAAGGAAAAGTAACCGTTGCTTTTGTCGAATTTGGCAAGCGTAACGGCGTCAATACGGCTACCTACCTCGACAAAATAAGGGAAGCCGTTAAGGGTATTCCTGGTGCCCAAATATCGGTTGCCCAAGAGCAGGGCGGTCCGCCAACAGCTAAGCCAATCAGTATCGAAATTACCGGCGACAACCTGGATTCGATTGTAAACACTTCAGAAAGACTGAAAAAATACCTGGTGAACAAACAGATTGCCGGTGTAGAGGAGTTGAGATCGGATTTCCAGAACAACAAGCCTGAAGTCATTTTTGACATCGACAGGGAAAGGGCTAATCGTGAAGGCATTTATACGGGCCAAATTGCACTTGACTTGCGTGCGGCTCTATATGGACGTGAAATTTCCAAATTCAGAGATGAAAAAGAGGATTATGAAATCAACGTGCGTGCCAAAGACGACCAGAAAAACAACCTTGAGGTGCTCCGCAACATGAAAATGACCTATCGCGATATGGCGATGGGTGGACAGATCAGGCAGGTGCCGATTTCTTCTTTCACCAATATCGACTATGTGAATACTTACGGCGGCATTAAGCGCAAGCAACAAAAAAGGATCATCATCCTATCGTCAAACGTATTGAGCGATGCCAACCCTAACCAGGTGGTAGCCAACGTAGCCCAGGAAGTGGCCCAGTTTAAGGCACCAAGGGGCGTTGAAATCAGAATGGCCGGCGACCAGGAGGAACAGGCCGAAACGATGGGCTTCTTGTTAAAAGCATTTTTAATTGCCATAGGCACGATTTTGATCATTTTGGTAACCCAATTCAACTCCATCAGTAAGCCCATCATTATCTTGGTCGAGGTATTGTTCAGCTTGATCGGCGTATTGGGGGGCTGCATCCTCTTCAACATGCCGTTCTCAGTGATGATGTCGATGCTGGGTATTGTGGCTTTAATTGGCATCGTTGTAAGGAACGGTATTTTGCTGGTAGAATTTACCGAGTTGATGGTGAGCCAGGGCATGAGCGTAAAAGACGCCGTCATAGAGGCCGGTCGTACGCGTATGACCCCGGTATTGTTAACGGCAACAGCTACCATGCTGGGCCTAATTCCGCTGGCGGTTGGCTTAAATATCGACTTTGTGAAGTTGTTTACCGAGCTGAACCCGCACATTTATTTCGGCGGCGATAACGTAGCTTTCTGGGGGCCATTGTCGTGGACCATGATTTTCGGGCTGAGCTTCGCTACATTCCTCACCCTCATTTTGGTTCCTTGCATGTATATCGTGATGGATAAAAACTCGAGGGCCATTAAAGGCTGGTTCAAGAAAAAACCGGTGACAGAGGCCAACCATGAGGCAACTGATGAGGCAAGCGATTTAGCCGCACACTAAAACTCCCCATTCAATAACAATAAGCCCTTTAGTCTGAAAAGATTAAAGGGCTTTTCAATTAAATTTAACCTTTTCATCAAGTTGGCTAAACAAGAACTTTAGTATATTCGTATAACCAAAAACCACAAAAATGAACTATAAAAGTGCAATTAGTTGGTTCGAAATACCAGCTTCGGATTTAGACAGGGCGACCAAATTTTACGAAACCATTATGGGCATCGAATTGATCCCAATGGATATGGAAGGCATGAAAATGCGCCTGTTTCCGGTAGCAGACATGATGAACGACATTGGTGGGGCTATTGTTGACCGTGGCGATTTTTACAGCATCTCGTCAACAGACGGCGTACTGATCTATCTTAACGGAAATCCAGACGTACAACAGGCCTTAGACAAAGTAGAAGCGGCCGGTGGCAAGATTGTCGTTCCGAAAACAGAAATTAGTCCGGAATATGGTTTTATGGCGGTGATTATTGATACCGAAGGCAATAGAATTGGCTTGCATAGCGTACCTGCATCAGCTTAACCATCACCTAACCGTTTCTTTTCTAAAAGGACCTATACTTGCGAAGTTTTTAAACGGCATGGCCCTCCACTTTGCCATGGTGAAAGGATTCATGCTTCGTCAATGTATGTTATCGAATGGCCTTTACCTTGGCCACAATCAGGCTGATGCAGATACCGAAGCACCCGATTACCGCATAAGAATACCTCAAACTCGAAAGTGCCGAAATATAGCCGATTAGCGGAGGCCCCATGAGGAAGCCAAAATAACTTACGCCCGAAACCATGGCCAAGGCAATGCCAGGCGCGACTTTGGTATTGTTACCGGCAATACTGTAAACCATGGGTACAATGCCCGACACGCCAACACCTACCATCATAAAACCAATGGTGGCCGGAATAAGATAGGGAAAAACAACCGATAGCAACATCCCACTCGAAATAACAACGCCACTTACCTGCAGCAACCTTTTCCGGCCATAGGCAGCAATAACCTTATCGCCCAAAAAACGGCCGGTAGCCATCATGATCATGAAAGAGGTATAGCCCAAAATAACCAAGGCGTGCGGTGCCTTTACAATCTCCTTAAAATAAACACCGCTCCAATCGAACATGGCTCCCTCTGTAGCCATGCTGCAAAAGCCAATAATGCCCAATTGTATCAATACGCCTTGTGGCCGGGTAAATAATTTCGGTTTTTCCTGTTGCACAGGTTTCTTGGCTTCCAGCAGATACCTATAGTTGATGCCGATGTGCACAAAGGCCAAAACAGCGATCATGCAGAAATGCAAATAGGGTGAAGCATGCAGGCTCGTCATGAGCAGACCTACCAAAGCTCCCGAAAAGCCACCAACACTCCAAGCGCCATGAAAAGAGGTCATGATAGGCTTGCCATAATAGCTCTCTCCGGCTACACCCTGCGTATTCAAAGCTATATTGCAAAGATTTCCGGTAATGCCGAATATAAACAGCATCAGTGCCAATTGCCAACCTGTATTGGCCAAAGCCAAGTTGGTTAGCGCCAAGGCATACAAAGGCGCACCAATGGTAAGCATGCGCTTGCTGCCAAAAACGGTGGTTAAACGACCAGATACCGGCATGGTAAGCAACTGGCCCAAGGGCAAGGCCAACAAAATACTGCCCAGTTGCGCATCAGAAAGCTGCAGGGCCGATTTGAGGTCGGGAATACGGCTGGCCCAGGAAGCAAAGCAAAGGCCTTGGCCAAAATAGAAAAGCGAAACCGCCAATCGCACTTTTTTCCTGCTATAAGGATGAACTATTGCATCGGAGGCGAGGATGGGCTCGGCACTTGCTGACATGCTTGATTTTTTTTGGGTGGAAATAGAGCTCGCAAATTTCTTCAAATTAGCCGAGAAAAGCATAAAAAAAGCCGGCAAATCTACCGGCTTTTGATTTTGAAATGACTTTAGCCTTTGAGCTATAATTTATCTGGCTGAAAGAATTTAACCGTTCCGTCATCTTCATTCGATACAATTAACAAGCTCCTGCCGTTAGGGCTGTCTTTGGCTTTCACAAACAAAATGCCTTCTGGAGCATCGCCGGTTGAGAACAACTGCACAAATTTAGGCGCGGCTGGATTGCCGATATCGTAAATGGCAATCTGGTCTACCCTCTCCATACCGATAAAGGCCAAAGTCTGCCCGTTTACCTGTGCCACAACAACACCTTCAACCTCTACGCCTTTATTGTCCGAGCGGTCGTCGTCGTATTTGCCGGCATCAATTACGCGTTGCTCTAAATCCTTGCCAATATTGGCTACCAATTGTCCGGTTGAGGCATTGATAATGCTCAGGCTTCTGCCACCGGTAGCATATAATTCGTCGTAATCACCATCGCCATCGGTGTCGCCAAAGAGCTTGGTTACGGTTAGGCGACCCAAATTAGCATCCTGCTTCAGTACTGATGCCGTTGGAAACTTGGTTGGATCCAGTGTCAGGTCTTTCACCCTGGCTTCTTCATTAAAAGCACTGTAGGCACGGGTATCGCCTTCGTTGGCCAAGGCCAGATAGCTGGTATTGTTGACGGTGAAATGCGCAATGGCATCTGGCAGGTAAAATGCTTTGATTGGCCAGTTTTTCAATTCTTTTTTGCCATCCTTATCGCTTACGTCAAAAGGATTTTCGGCCAGGCTGATGTCTCTTGTACCCAAAGGCATAATTTTGGTAATCGCTCCTGCAATTATGTCGATTTCGGCTACGCCATTGTTCTCCTGTAGGGTTACGTAGGCTTTTTTACTATCGGCTGCTACTGCAATGTATTCTGGTTCAATATCTTTGGCAAAGGATGCGTTCAGCCCGTAAATCCTGAATCCGTTGGCCACCAGAGTTGCCTTTTGGCTTTCGAAGCCTGAAAAATCCATGGTCTTAACCGAATAGTTATCTTTGACGTTAATAATGGAAATCGAACCTACCGGATCAACAGTATAAGTATCGTTCGGCTCGCCTTCGTTGGCCGTTAAAATGTAATTGCCATCAGGACTAAAAGTTACCATGTCGGGCATGGCACCAACGGTGATCTTTTTCAGTTCTTCTAGGGTTGATGTTTTAATGATGACCACATCGCCATTGCCCTGCTTGTCGGCCCCATCTAAAGCTACAGCCAACAAACCATTGGAAACTGCTACGCTGTTGATGCCTGCATTATTGGGAAAGGTAATGGTTTTGACTTTACTTACCGCAGGATAGGCACTTAAATCGACCACTTCTACTTTGGTGCCACCATCGTTGCTCACCACGAATAGTTTTTTGGTACTTGGGTCGTAGGCCGAGATTTCGGCTGCAGTGGCTCCGCCCAAATCAATAGAGGCAATCTCCTTAAAGCTTGCCGGATTTTCTGCAACAATGGGCTCCGGAATAGGTTCATCGGTTTTTTTGTCTTTTTTACAAGACGCCAATGCCATGGCCACAATTAACAATGCATTAAATAATTTTCTTGAGTTCATGTCTTATCTGTTTTACGGCAAAAATATTTAGCCGGCTGCACAGAAATGTTCAACACTCATTATCATTGTGTTAACAAATCATAAACTCATCAAAAACAAAAAACATGGGTAGGCTGTGAGCCACAAACAACCGAGTTTAAAACAAAAAGTCCCGTAGCAAAATACTACGGGACTTTGAAAAAACATCTTCAAGTTCAGGGCTTCCTACCCCAGACTAAATATGGATCGCTCTGTTAGCAGTTGCGGCCAAAGCGGCTTCTTTTAAGGCTTCGGTATAGGTTGGGTGTGCATGGCAGATCCTGGCAATATCTTCGGCCGAGGCACGGAACTCCATCGCTACTACGGCTTCGGCAATCATGTCGGCCGCACGCGGACCAATCATGTGTACGCCCAAAACTTCATCGGTTGCCTCATCGGCCAATACTTTGATAAAGCCATCGGTATCCATGCTGGCCTTGGCCCTGCCACTTGCTTTGAAAGGGAAGGAACCGGTTTTGTATTTTACGCCCTGCTCTTTCAACTGCTCTTCGGTATAACCTACAGAAGCCACTTCTGGCCAGGTATAAACCACACCCGGAATTAAGTTATAGTTGATGTGCGGTTTTTGTCCGGCAATGGTTTCGGCTACGTAAATGCCTTCGTCTTCGGCTTTGTGGGCCAACATGGCACCTTTAATCACGTCGCCAATGGCATAAACCCCCGGCACCGAAGTCTCCAAATGCTCATTTACTGGAATTTTTTTGCCTCTTTCTTCAACAGTAATACCGATCTTATCCAAGCCTAAACCTTCGCTATAAGCCGTACGGCCAACGGCAACGATACAATAGTCGGCTTCCAGTTTAATGGCTTCGCCTTTCGGGTTATCGGCAGTTACGGTAACAGTTTTGCCTTTGGTAGTGGCACCGGTTACTTTGTGGCCCATGTAAAACTCCATGCCCAGGGTTTTCTTCAGTACACGTTGCAATTCTTTGCCTAAACCAGCGTCCATGGTGCTGATGATAGATGGCATAAACTCAACCACAGAAACTTTTGTTCCCAGGCGCGCATACACCGAACCCAATTCCAAACCAATTACGCCGCCGCCAATAACCACCATGCTTTTGGGCACTTCTTTAATGTTCAAGGCTTCGGTTGAAGTAATGATGCGTTTTTTGTCGATAGGCAAAAACGGCAAGGCTGTTGGCTTAGAGCCAGTAGCAATAATTACATTTTTGGCGTTCAGGGTTTCGGTAGTACCATCAGCTTTGGTTACCAAAATGGTGTTTTTATCTACAAAAGAACCTACGCCTTCAAAGGCATCGATTTTGTTCTTTTTGAAAAGGTAGGTAATACCCGCAGTGTTCTGCAAAACCACATCGTCTTTGCGGGCAATCATCTGCTTCATGTCTACCTTTAAATCTTTAAGGTTGATGCCATGCGTAGTGAACGTATGTGCTGCATTGTGGTAATGCTCAGAAGAATCCAATAAGGCTTTTGATGGAATACAGCCCACATTGAGGCAGGTGCCGCCATAAGTTTTATATTTTTCAACTACGGCCGTTTTTAAGCCTAATTGTGCACAACGGATGGCACCTACATAACCGCCCGGTCCCGAGCCAATAACAACTACATCGTATTGCATAGTAAAGATCTTTTTTTGTGAAACAAAGTTAAGGAATAGGTTTGAATGTTTGGGGCTTGATTTTTCGAATGTTACACTATTCTGGTTGATAGTCCATAGTCCATAGTCCATAGTCCATAGTCCATAGTCCATAGTCCATAGTCCATAGTCCATAGTCCATAGTCCATAGTCCATAGTCCATAGTCCATAGTGGGATTGTTCGATTGCTACATGGTTTAATTGCTGGGATTGTTAACTGTAAACTTGAAACTGAAAACTGGTAACTACAAACCGGCAATCACACCCCAGTTTTGTCATTTCTCCCCCACATCAAACCCAACAATTCTGTTCAACTTTGTTTAACCAAAAACCAGCATTATGTCATTTCAAGCTTATTTAAACACCATTAAGGTACAAACGGGCAAAACCCCTGCCGATTTCAGGCAAATGGCCGAAACCAAAGGCTTTACTGTTAAAGGCGAACTCCAGGTCAAAGCAACCGAAATTACCAATTGGCTCAAGGCTGATTTCGGTCTGGGACACGGCCACGCCATGGCCATCTATGCCCTGCTCAAGGGAATCAAAGACGAGAACAGCCAATAGGTACATTTGCACCTATCCATGAGCGATCAATCATAGCTTAAAAGTGTAACTTCTTTAAATACTTAGGTTTTTGAAACCGGCTTTTTTTATATTTATGGTTCATAACTAATTTCTTCATCATGAACCGCCTAAAACTGATTGTAGCCCTACTGAGTTTTGCCCTGGCATCTGCTCAAGTCGCAGCCCAAAACACCTACGTTAAAGACAATTATACCAAAACCGACACTTACATTACCATGCGCGATGGGGTCAAGCTTTTTACATCTATTTATGTCCCTAAAAATGCCTCGGCGCAGCAAAAATACCCCATCATGATGCAACGCACCTGCTATAGCGTTGCGCCTTATGGTGCCGACAAATATCCCAACCGTTTGGGTCCTTCGACTACCATGATGAAAGAAGGCTACATTTTCGTATACCAAGACGTGCGTGGCCGCTACAAAAGCGAAGGTACTTTTACCAATATGACCCCGGTTATCGACAACAAAAAAGCCAAAACCGATGTTGATGAAGGCTCAGATACCTACGACACCATCGATTGGCTGATCAAAAATGTAGCCAACAACAATGGCAACGTAGGCCAATGGGGTATTTCCTATCCTGGGTTTTATACCGCGGCCGGTATTTTGAGCAACCATCCGGCCCTTAAGGCCTCTTCGCCGCAAGCACCAATTTCCGATTTCTTTTTCGACGACTTTCACCACAACGGCGCTTTCCTGCAAAGCTATTTCTTTACCTTCCCAGTGTTTGGCGTTCAGAAAAAAGATACCACAACTACCGCTTGGTACAACAACCAAATGATCAGGACGGGTACCAGAGACGGCTACCAATTTGGCCTCGACTTGGGCCCACTAAGCAATGCCGACAAGTATTACAAAGACAATTTTTTCTGGCAAGAAACGGTTAACCACCCTAGCTACGACGAGTTCTGGCAAAAAAGAGGCTTGTTGAAACACTACCAGCCCAACCTTAAAACTGCAGTGATGACCGTAGGCGGCTGGTTCGACGCCGAAGATCTTTCGGGACCGTTGAACATTTACAAAACCATCGAAAAGAAAAACCCAAATGCTTACAATACCATCGTAATGGGACCATTTGGCCACGGACGCTGGTCGAGCGAAACCGGCCACACCATGCACAGCAACGTTTATTTTGGCGATAGCATTGCTACATTTTACCAAAAGGAAATCGAATCGAAATTCTTCAGCCACTTTTTGAAAGGCAATGGCGACAAAAACTCGAACCTGCCTGAAGCTTACATGTTCGATACCGGCCTCAAACAATGGAACAAATTTGATCAATGGCCAGCTGCCAAAGCCACCAAGCAAAAGCTGTTTTTGGGTGCTGATGGCAAATTGACTTTCTCGCAGGCCAAAACTGCCGGTTCTGTTTCTTATGTGAGCGACCCCATGAAACCGGTTCCGTATACCGAAGACATAACTACCTCGACCGGCTTTACGCCACACAATTACATGAGCGAAGACCAGCGCTTTGCAGGTCGCCGTACCGATGTACTGGTTTTCCAAACCGATGTGCTGACCGAAGACATTACCTTGGGTGGCGAAATCATGTCGCACCTTAAAATTGCAACCACGGGCAGCGATGCCGATTTCTTTGTCAAACTGATCGATGTATATCCGGCTGACGAGCCCAACAATCCTTACATGCCGAACAAGAACATCACCCTGAGCAATTATTGGCAAATGGTCCGCTCTGAAATCATGCCGGCCCGTTTCCGCAACAGTTTCGAGAAACCAGAACCCTTGGTGTCAGGCAAAAAAACCGATGTCAATTTCCGTTTGCAAGACGTATTGCACACCTTTAAAAAAGGCCACCGCATTATGATCCAGGTACAAAGCACAGCTTTCCCGTTGTTTGCGCGCAATCCTCAAAAATTTGTAGCCAACCCGTACAAAGCCACACAAGCCGACTACATCAAGGCTACCCAAACCGTATTTAACGATAGTTTTATCGAAGTTGACGTGATCAAATAAACCATGAGAAACCTTAAATCACTCTTATTACTGGTCCTAACCTGTTTTACGACAACCACTTGGGCGCAAGAAAGCGATTCGGCCTACGTACGCAGCCACTATACCAAAATAGAACGCCAAATTCCGATGCGCGATGGCGTGAAACTGTTTACGGCCATCTACATTCCGAAAGACCAAAGCCAAAAATATCCCTTTTTGCTCAACCGCACGCCCTATACCGTTGCCCCTTATGGCCAAGACAAGTACAAAACCAGCCTGGGCAATTTTCCAGGCATGATGCGCGAAGGCTTTATCTTTGTTTATCAGGATGTGCGTGGCCGTTGGATGAGCGAAGGGAATTTTGAAGACATCAGGCCACAAACCAACAAAAAAGGCAAAAACGATATCGACGAAAGTACCGACACTTACGATACCATCGACTGGTTAGTTAAAAACATTGCCAACAACAACGGCAATGCTGGTATTTATGGCATCTCATACCCGGGCTTCTACTCTACCACCTCGTTGCCCAATGCCCATCCGGCCCTAAAGGCGGTTTCGCCACAGGCACCGGTAACCGATTGGTTTATGGGCGACGATTTCCACCATCGTGGCGTGCTGTTTTTGATGGATGCCTTTAGCTTTATGAGCAATTTTGGCGTGCCTCGCCCGAAACCCATTACCCCAGACAAAGGCCCTAAAGGCTTTAAATTTCCTATCCAGGATAATTACCGTTTTTACCTGGAAGCCGGAAGCGTTAAAAACCTGAAAGAAAAATACTTTGCCGACAGCATCAGATTTTGGAACAACCTGTTCAAGCACCCCAACCTTGATACCTTTTGGAAAGCAAGGTTGATTTTACCGCATTTAACCAACGTAAAACCTGCAGTAATGGTGGTTGGTGGCTTTTTTGATGCCGAAGATGCCTATGGCACTTTTGCGACCTACAAAGCCATCGAAAAACAAAATCCGGGCGCCAACAACATCCTGGTGGCAGGCCCATGGTTTCACGGTGGCTGGGTACGCAGCACAGGCAGCAGCTTTGGCGACATCCAGTTTGGCCAGCCCACCAGCACTTATTATCAAGAAAACTTTGAATTGCCCTTTTTTAAATACTACCTCAAAAACGAAGGCAGCTTTAAAGCCGGTGAAGCCAATATTTTTGTAACGGGCAGCAACCAATGGAAAAAATTCGATACCTGGCCACCAGTTGCTACCGAAAGTAAAAATTTGTACCTGCATCCCAACGGCAAATTGGCTTTCGAGAAAGTTGGCCGTACTGACAGCTGGGACGAATACGTGAGCGATCCGAACAATCCGGTGCCTTACCAAGACGGCATACAGGCCAAGCGTACCCGCGAATACATGATAGACGACCAGCGCTTTGCCGCACGCAGGCCAGACGTAAAAACCTATCAAACCGATGTTTTAACAGAAGACCTAACCGTTACAGGGCCTGTGCTGGCCAATTTGGTGGTTTCTACCACCGGAACCGATGCCGATTATGTAGTTAAATTGATTGACGTTTACCCGGAAGATGCGCCTAATCCAAGTCCAAATCCCCAAAACATCATCATGGGTGGCTACGAAATGCTGGTTAGGGGCGAAATTATGCGTGGCAAATACCGCAACAGCTTCGAAAAGCCCGAACCTTTTGTACCCGGAGCCATTACCAAGGTTAACTATCCCTTGCCCGATGTAGCCCATACCTTTAAAAAAGGCCATCGCATCATGATCCAGATCCAAAACTCCTGGTTCCCATTGGCCGATAGAAATCCACAGCGATTTATGGATATCTATCAGGCAGAACCGAAGGATTTCCAAAAAGCAACACACAAAATTTACCACGATACTTTTAACAGTTCTTTTATTACCCTAAATGTTTTAAAACCATAATCTCCATATAATGAAACGAATACTTTTAGCGGCCCTTTCCTTGCTGCTGTTCAGCATTACAGCGAATGCCCAGTTAATGGCTAATAAGAAAGACTATACCCGGGCCGATACGCTAAGGGGTATGCTTACACCCCTGCGTACTTGTTACGACATCAATTACTATCACCTGGATGTGAAAATCAATCTTGAGGAAAAATCGGTAAGCGGCAGCAATGAATTTGCTTTTACTGCTACGCAGGATTTTAACAAATTGCAGTTCGATCTGTTCGAAAACCTTAAAATTGACAAAATTGTTTACAAAGGTGCCGAACTTCCCTATACCCGCGAATTTGGAGCCGTATTTGTAACTTTCCCCAAAACCATAAAAAAAGGCGCAAAAGACCGTTTCACAGTATTCTATAATGGCAATCCAAAGGTTGCGCGCAATCCGCCTTGGGATGGCGGGTTCATCTTTAAGAAAGACAAAGCCGGCAATCCTTTTGTTTCGGTAGCCTGTCAAGGTTTGGGTGCCAGCGTTTGGTGGCCTAACAAAGACCATCAAAGCGACGAGGTAGACAGCATGTTGATCAGCATTTCCGTGCCAAAGGATCTAGACGAAATTTCGAACGGCCGCTTGCGCAGCGTTGTTGATCAGCCCGATGGCTATAGGCAGCACAACTGGTTCGTGGCCAATCCCATCAACAACTACACCGTAACTTTTTACATTGGCAAATATGCCCACTGGACAGATACCTACAATGGCGAAAAAGGCCCGTTAACCATCGATTATTGGTCGCTTAAAGAAGACAGTGCCGTGGCGCGACCGCACTGGGATGCCGACGTAAAGCCAATGCTCGAATCGTTCGAGCACTGGTTTGGTCCTTATCCATGGTATAAAGACGGCTACAAGCTGGTGCAGGCGCCACACCTGGGCATGGAGCACCAAAGCGCTGTGGCTTATGGCAATCAGTTTAAAAAAGGCTATTTGGGCAGGGATTTGTCAGGCACAGGCTTAGGCTTGAAATGGGATTACATTACGGTACATGAAAGCGGCCATGAATGGTTTGCCAACAACATTACCACCAAAGATATTGCCGATATGTGGGTGCATGAGGGCTTTACCAGCTACTCGGAAGCCTTATTTACCGAATCGACCCAAGGCAAAAAAGCCGGCGACGCTTATGCCATCGGCTTGCGCAGAAGCATTGGCAACCGTACCCCAATTATTGGGCCTTACAACGTAAACAAGGAAGGCGATGGCGACATGTATCCCAAAGGTGCCAACTTGATCCATACCATTCGCCAATTGATCAACGACGACGAGAAATTCAGGTCGATTTTAAGAGGCTTGAACTCGACTTTTTACCACAAAACCGTAACCACGGCCGACGTAGAAAACTACATCAGCAAGCAGAGCGGCTTAAAACTGCAAAAGGTTTTTGACCAATACCTTAGGTATACCAACATTCCGGTATTGGAATACAAAATCAACAATGGCGTATTGTCTTACCGCTGGATTACCGACGTGAAAGGATTTGATATGCCGGTAAAGGTTTCGCTCAAAGCCGACGATTATACCTTTATCTACCCAACCAACGATTGGAAAACCACCAAAATAGACAGTTCGGTAAACATGGACACCTTTAAAGCCGAGCCCAACTTTTATGTAAAAGTGAAAAAGGGCGAATAATTTAGCCTGCTAAAATTAAAGAGCCAATCTGTTAATTCAGGTTGGCTTTTTTACGATTTGAGTTGTCCACATCTTCAACAGGCTAACTCTCTAATCAGCCAATCATATTATAGGTTGAGCTAATTTTTTCCTCAGGCCATGCAACTTTTCAAAAAAGTTCCACGTCTTATCATAAAACAACCTATTCACACATGAAAAAATTATTCGTTTCGTTAAGTTTCATGGCAGCTGTGGCCTGCTTGAACCTGCAGCCGGTTTTGGCGCATATTTACCCTATTGTTATTGGTTACAAAACCAAAAAACAGGAAGAAGTAAAAAACTATAATGGCGTTGCCGCCGGTGGCCCTATCGATGTGATCATCCAATTAGGCGACAGCGAAGGCATCAGATTTGAAGGCGATGCCGATGCTATTGCGTCTTTGATTGTTGAAGTTAAAAACAACGTATTAACCATCAGGCCAGAAAACAGCTGGAATAACTGGTCGCGAAAGTACGACAACAGAAAAGTAACGGCCTACATAAAAGCCAAAAGCTTAAAAAGCTTAACCATGTCTGGTTCGGGCAAAATGAGCGTGAACGGCACCATCAAAGGCGCTTCTCTCTCGTCGGTTTTAAGCGGGTCGGGCAGCATCAGCGCCAGCGCCCAGGTCAACAAGTTCAACGGCGTAATCAGCGGTTCGGGCTCGCTCAACTTTACCGGTAGCGCCGATGATGCCAGTATCGTAGTAAGCGGTTCAGGTTCGTTCAGCAGAAAAGGCTTTTCGGTAGGCACATTGTCTACAACGGTTAGCGGATCGGGCAATGTAAACGTCAATGCCGAAAAAGAAATCAATGCCGTAATCAGCGGTTCGGGCAGTGTAAACTATTCGGGCGATCCTTCGGTACAAAAAAGAGTATCAGGCTCCGGCCGCGTAAGAAAAATATAAGGCGCTTTTAACACACAACAAAAGCAAAGCTCCTTTGGAAAATACCAAAGGAGCTTTTTTATGACCTATCGTTAAATAGATTAAGGGGTTGTGCCTTAAAATTGATAGCCCAAAACCGTTAAATTCTCGGCATACCTGATGGTTTGGCTGGCTCGGTCTATATCATTCCTGCCGGTAGTGTGAATACGTGAAAGATCGGTAAAACCCACTTTGGTTGTATTTTGCACGTAAAATCCCTTGGTGATATAAAACTTGATACCCGCCTTGGCCGAAATGCCATAGCCGGCAATGTTCCAAAAGTTGTTTTTGCCTACGCCAAATAAATGCACATCACTTCTTGGTATCATCATGCCTACGCCTAAACCGGTTTCAAAGGTCAGCGAAGTTTCTCGCGACGGCGCTACCCAAAGGTCGTCATAACGCTCAATCTCGGTACTGATATAATTAAACCCGTCGGTATGCTCAAAAGTCAGCATATTATCTTTTACCTGCAGCGGTGTGTTGTTGTAGGTACCTGCATAGGCGCCTGTAGGAATAGCCGGATTAGAAATGGTCGAATTGATATAGCCCTCAACATTTACCGTTTGCGGAATATCCATTACATATTTCATGTGATCCCAACCGATAGAAATACTGTAGTTATCCTTGATAAAATAGCCAAAACGGAAGTTGAATTGTGGCGTGGTAATCAAAGTTGGATCCAAATACTCTAGCGACAAGCGTTTGGGGCGGTCGTGCGCCTTCACGTCTTTCAGCGTAAAATCATAACCCGGGCCTTTAAAATGGATATCGCTTTCATCATACCAGGAGAAGTTATAGCCCCAATGGAAAAACCAGTTGCCTTTGCGGGAAAAGTTTCTTTTAATTTCGTTAGCGAAAATGCTTTTGCCAATTTTGGCTACCGGAGCAGGTTGCGGCATAATCTCTTGTGCACTTATTTTTCTTCCGAAAAACAAGGTTATTAATAAAATGGGTAATCTTTTCATGGTGTGCAGTGCTATAGTAGCACTAATTTGTTTTTTAAGACGGCCAAAAATACGCAATGAAATTCTCCAAAAACCCCCATAAAATGCTAAAAACATGTTTTTACATTAAGATGTTAAAACAGGCCTGTTGGTGTCGAATTACCGTCATCTTTTGGGTCTTGCATTTTTTTGCGCTTTTAAATTTGTCTAATCCGCTAAATTTGTATCGCATCAAAATGTACTAAGCCATGTCGATTACCACCGAAGACGAACTATCAGGGATGAAAAAAGTAAGTGAAGCTGTGGCACTTACCCTCAAAGAAATGCGCAATTATGCCAAACCAGGCATGAGTACCTTGCATTTAGACCAATTCGGTGGCCAAATCTTGCAAAAGATGGGTGCCAATTCTGCGCCTTTCCTTACCTACGGCTTTCCGGGTTTTACCTGCATCAGCGTGAATAATGAAGTGGCCCACGGCATTCCAAGTGCCAAAAAGATTTTGCAGGAGGGGGATTTGGTGAACATTGATGTTTCGGCAGAATTAAATGGCTTTTGGTCAGACAATGGCGGTTCTTTCGTGCTTGGTCAGGATATTCATGGCCACCAACATTTGGTCAATGCCTCTAAACAGATTTTAAGTAAGGCCATCGCCAATATTAAAGGGGGGTTAAAAATAGCTGACCTGGGTTTTCTGATCGAGACCGAAGCCCGAAAATCAGGCTATACCGTTATCAAAAACCTGACGGGCCATGGCATTGGCCGAAGCCTGCACGAATCGCCCAGCGAGATTGCCAATTTTAGGGATCGCTATAACTTGAACCGCTTCAAGAAGAACAGCGTAGTAGCTGTCGAAACCTTTATTTCTACCCAATCAACCATCGCTAACACCCTAGCCGATGGCTGGACCTTGGTAGGCAACAAAGGCGGCTACGTGGCCCAACACGAACATACCATTATCGTAACCGATTCGAAACCCATCATCTTAACAGCGATGAACGAGATTTGGAATTAGTTCTTCTTAAATACGCGATAGCCCCACTACCCATCGTTCAACAAAACAACCGACCTTGGCCAGTGCTGTAGCATTAATTTGACTAAGCACTAACCTTGTAGCGCTGGGCGCAGTCGGCAATTTTTGGTCCTTTTGTTTGCACAAAAGGACTAGGCCATGCCTGTTATGAGGCTAAAATCTCGTATACAAAGCCAATTGTATCACATTATTCATAACGGTATTACTCGCGGCTTTTTGTGTTTGGTTCAAATAGCCTATCTCGGCATCAAATTTTTTCGAGAAACGGTAGCCAGCCGCCAAATAGGCACGGTTCTGATCAAAAAAGCTTCCATTCAGCTTGTCTTTGTTTTGCAGGTTAAAGAAAATTTCGTTCTGCAAAGCTACGAAAGCACCTTTGCTAAAGCCGCCTTCCTGCTTTTGTAAAGGCTGGATGAACCTGAAGAAATAGCGGAAGCGTTGTGAAAAGGTATCGTCAGGGCCATTGGTTTCGATAAAACGTTGCTCTAGCCTGAAACGGTGCATCGCAAAAACCGAGCTGATTTTATGCGTCAGGATATATTGTTGCCAAATGCGATGCTCTAGCAAAGTATTCACTTTATTATCGGTCGTAATCAGGGCATAGCCAGCAGTTACGTTGTTTCTGTCGTTGACGTAATAAGTCAACCCAGGCCTGAACAAAGTGTTTCTTACATAAGCCCAATCGTCGGCCGAACGAACCTGGATATCGAGTGCCAAGCCCCATTTGCTGTTGAATTTGGTAGCATTGAACAAGGCAAACCAGCCCGTATTTTGCTGTACGGTTTGTGCTGACAACTGGCTAAAGCCTAAAGCGCCGAACAGCGCAACGAATAATAGTTTTTTCATCTGTGTATTTGTTTTCCGGTGTAAAAAACGATTGCTCCGCTCCCCTTATTGAGTATTGCAATCGTGGTGTATCTTCATAAAAAAGCCCTAATGCATTGCATTAAGGCTTTGTAAAATTTATAGATCGGCTATACGCCTAATAACAATCTTGCTGGATCTTCTAACAGCTGCTTAACGCGTACCAAGAAGCCTACCGATTCGCGGCCATCGATAATACGGTGGTCGTAAGAAAGCGCTACGTACATCATCGGACGGATAACCACCTCCTTGTTTTCGGCAATAGGACGCTCAATGATGTTGTGCATACCTAAAATGGCCGATTGTGGCGCGTTGATAATGGGTGTAGACATCATCGAGCCGAAAACACCGCCGTTGGTAATGGTAAAGGTACCGCCGGTCATTTCTTCGATGCTCAATTTGCTATCCCTGGCTTTGGTAGCCAATTCGATTACGGTTTTTTCGATTTGCGCCAGGCTCATGCTTTCTGCATTTCTGATTACCGGTACAACCAAGCCTTTCGGAGCAGATACGGCGATAGATACGTCAACAAAATCATTGTAAACGATTTCTTCACCCTCGATACGTGCATTTACTGCCGGGAAGTCTTTCGCAGCCTCGCAAACCGCTTTGGTAAAGAAGCTCATAAAGCCTAGGCCAACACCGTGTTTTTCTTTAAACTGGTCTTTGTATTTGGCTCTCAAATCCATAATCGGTTTCATATTCACCTCGTTAAAAGTGGTTAACATGGCCGTTTCGTTTTTCACAGCAACCAAACGTTTAGCTACAGTTTTGCGCAATGGCGACATTTTTTCCCTGCGCTCGTTTCTTGAACCTGCAACCTGAGGGGCAGGTGCCGTTACCGTAACTGTTGCCTGCTTAACAGGAGCTTTGCCAGCTTCTGCTTTATTCGCATCGTCTTTAGTGATACGGCCATCAACGCCAGTACCTTTAACCGATGCAGGATCAACGCCTTTTTCGGCCAAAATTTTACCTGCAGCAGGAGATGGTGTTCCTGTAGCATAGCTCTCGCCTGATTTTTCGGCAACAGGCGCACTTGCTTTATCTGCAACCGGAGCCTCAGCTTTTGGTTGCTCGCTTGCTGCCGCTGGCTTTGCTGCAGGGGCACCGCCTTCTTCAATTGAACAAACTATCGCACCAATTGGCAAGGTATCGCCTTCGCTAGCTATGATTTTTAAAGTTCCTGCTTTTTCGGCAGTAAGTTCAAACGTGGCCTTATCCGATTCTAATTCGGCAATGATTTCGTCCATTTCAACAAAATCGCCATCATTTTTAACCCAGCGTGATAAAACTACTTCTGTGATCGACTCGCCTACCGGCGGAACTTTGATTTCTAAACCCATGATATTTTTTTGTTTGGCGATTGGCGATTGGTGTTTAAGCGTCTGGTGAACGCTTTACGCTTGTCGCTAAGCGCTTGTCTATGTTTACTATTTTTGTTTGGCGTTTGGCGATAGGCGTCGTGCGTTTAAAAATGCGCAACGCTTAACGCTAAACACTAGTCTATGTTTACTAATTTTTTAGAAGCCTTCGCTACGATTTCTTTTACTTTCTCGGTTACCGGAACATCGAAGGCGGTAGAAACGATGTAGGCCTGTTGGTTGGTGTGCTGTTTGGCATAACCTGTAGCCGTACTGCTGCTTTCTTTTCTCGAAATTACATCAATATGGTTCAAGGCTGTTTTACGTAACCTGCGCAGCAAATATGGCCAAGCGCCCATGTTTTCTGGTTCTTCTTGCACCCAGAATACTTCTTTGGCATTTTTGTAGCGTTTGTAAACGGCTTCCATTTGCTCAACCGGCGTTGGGTAAAGCTGCTCTACGCGCACCAAGGCTACATCGCCTTTGCCATTGGCTTTTTGAGCCTCCAACAAGTCGTAGTAGATTTTGCCACTGCAAAAAACCACACGTTTTACCCCTGCTGGTTTTACGTTTTCATCGTCAATCACCTCTCTGAACTTGCCATTGGTAAAATCGGCCAACGGACTTACACAAAGCGGGTGGCGCAACAAGCTCTTAGGGCTGAATACCACCAATGGCTTACGGAAATCGCGCTTAAACTGACGGCGCAAGGCGTGGAAGAAGTTGGCTGGGGTAGTACAGTTGGTTACCTGCATGTTGTAATCGGCACAAAGCTCCATAAAACGCTCGATACGTGCTGATGAGTGCTCTGGGCCTTGGCCTTCGTAGCCATGTGGCAACAACATGACCAAACCATTCTCACGTTGCCATTTGGTTTCGGCACTGGCCACATATTGATCAACCACAATCTGCGCACCATTAAAGAAATCGCCAAACTGGGCTTCCCAAATGGTTAAGGCATTAGGGTTGGCCATGGCATAACCATATTCAAAACCCAATACGCCATACTCAGACAAGTGCGAGTTGTAGATATCAAATTCGGCTTGTTGATCCGAAATGTTTGAAAGCGGTGTATATTCCTCTTCCGAATCTTCTAGGGTTAATACGGCATGACGGTGAGAGAAGGTTCCTCTTTTCACATCCTGACCACTTAAACGAACTCTTTTGCCTTCGGTTAACAAAGTACCATAAGCCAATTGCTCGCCCATTGCCCAGTCGAACACATGGGTAGTGGTCGCCATTTTTAAACGCTCTTCAAACAATTTCTCGATTTTTTTGAAGAACTTTTTATCTTTCGGCAAGGTAGAAATCCGCTTCGCTACTTCCAGCAAAGTGTTTTTCTTAACCGAAGTATCTGGCGAAACATCGAAATCCTTTGCCGTAGCCAAACGCATGTCGGCCCAAGCCCCACCAAACTTCACATCATGGTAGGTAGAAGTAATTTCTTTGGCTTCGTTTAGGCGTTCCTGCAACAGGCCTTTAAACTCTTTTTCTAATTCTTTGGCCGCTCCAGCTTCCAAGCTACCTTCCTTAATTAGTTGGGCCACATAGATATCGCGTGGGTTGGCGTGGTTCTCGATAGCTTTGTACAGCAACGGCTGGGTGAATTTAGGCTCATCGGCTTCGTTGTGACCAAACCTGCGGTAGCATAAAATATCGATGAATACGTCGTTTCTGTATTTCTGACGATACTCCATGGCCAAATTGATGGCATAAACCAACGCTTCTACATCGTCGCCATTCACGTGGAATACCGGCGACAGCGTTACTTTGGCAATATCGGTACAATAGGTACTTGAACGGGCATCTTTATAGTTGGTGGTAAAACCGATTTGGTTATTGATCACCAAGTGGATGGTTCCTCCGGTTTTGTAGCCTTCTAAACCTGCCATCTGAATCACTTCGTACACAATGCCCTGGCCCGCAACAGAAGCATCGCCATGGATCAATATCGGAGCCAGGCGACTGTTATCGCCGGCATATTTGAAATCGATTTTGGAACGCGACATCCCTTCTACCACACCATTTACGGTTTCCAGGTGCGAAGGATTTGGACACAAACTCAAGTGAACGCTTTTGCCACTGTTGGTACTCACGTCGGTCGAATAGCCCAAGTGGTATTTCACGTCGCCACCAAATGGCGAATCGGCGCTATAGCCTTTGCCTTCAAACTCGGCAAAAATATCTTTATAGGTTTTTTGCATGATATTGGCCAACACGTTCAAACGACCGCGGTGCGCCATACCAATTACAAACTCCTCGATGCCTAAATCGGCGCCTTTTTCAATTACAGAATCCAAAGCCGGAATAAGTGCCTCTGCACCTTCTAGCGAGAAGCGTTTTTGGCCCAGGAATTTGGTACCTAAAAAGTTCTCGAAAATAACGGCTTCGTTTAGTTTTTTAAGTACACGTTTTTTCTCGTCGATAGAAAGCTTTGGCGTATTGCGCTCGGTTTCCATCTTGGTCTCTATCCACTTCAGTATTTCTGGCGTACGAACATATTTGTATTCGGCACCAATAGAACGGCAATATGTCTGCTCTAAAAAGGCCACGATATCGCTCAACTTGGCTGGGCCGATGCCCAACTCGATGCTTGAGTTAAAAACCGTGTCTAAATCTGCCGGAGTTAAGCCAAAATTCTCTATGGCCAAAGTTGGCAGGTGCTTACGTCTTTCCCTTACCGGATTGGTCTTGGTAAACAAGTGTCCACGCTGACGGTAGCCGTTAATGAGGTTTAAAACGTTGATTTCCTTTAAAAAATGTTCGGGGGTTTCGGCACTTACATGGGTGGCACCTGAGCCTCTTCCAAAATCAAAGCCTTCAAAAAATTTCTGCCAGCCAAACTCTACCGAATTCGGGTCTGCGATATAGCTCTGGTATAACGACTCGACATATTCGGCATTGGCGCCATTAAGATAAGATAGATTATCCATTGTGTATTTGTTACGATAAGTATTGCAAAATTAGGATTTTACCTGCTAATAATGACAATAAACTTAACAATAAAATCAAATAAAAACGCTTTTTTGAGGCACTCGCCGGGCTAGGCCCTAACTGCCTGTACATAAGTACTTTTAGGATCAAAAGCCTTTAGCTGCTTTTCGAAGTCGAAACTGCCGGTAAGGCGCTGGTCGTTGCCCACGCCGGCCAGATTTGCCCAATTGCCCCAATTGCTGGCCGGGCAATAGTCGATCAGCTTTTCTTCGAGGTAAGCGGCGCCCATTACCCAATTCACCTTCAGTTCATAAACCAGGTAGGTAGCCACCAGCAAGCGCGAGGCATTATTGATGTAGCCAGTTTGGTTCAGTTCGTGCATGATGGCATCAACCAAGGGATGGCCGGTACTGGCGGTTTTCCAGGAGTGCAGCAACTCGCTATCCGAAAGCGAAATCACCTGGGCATCTTTTTTAAATCCCTCTGGCTTAAAAAAGGTATTACCATATTTCTTGAACATGAAACGGTAGTAATCGCGCCACAACAAACCCAATACCACCTGATTGAAGTAAGGTTTCAAACCATAATTGGCTTCTGCTTCCTTCATTTTCCAATACACTTCCCTTGGCGAAAGGCAGCCTAGCGCCAACCAGGGCGAAAGCCTGGAAACCACTTCGTTCTTTTTGAGCGAAGCATTAGCCAGTGCCATATCTTCGCCGGCATGCAAAAAATCGTACAGGTGTTTAAATGCGGCAGCTTCTCCGCCCTTAAACTCTGCAACCGCCGACAAATCCTGCAGGTCTTCATGCAAAACCAGATCGCTTAACACGGGCATGTTGCCCCAATCGTCGAGCTGGGCAAAAACAATATGCGCCGGCGTTGGAAAACAGGGCTTTACCAAGGCATCGCGCTCCGTTTTCTTCTTAAATTGGGTAAAAACGTCGGGAATATCCTTGATCGGGAAAGGCAAATCTTCCTTGTTGTAAAGCGTATGACCGATAAAATGCTTCAGGTTGACCCTGAGCTTCCACAACAGGTCTTCTACGGCAACCGAAACAGCCGTCTCTTCGCTGGCTACTTCCCTGTGGTGGTAAACTTCGGTAATATGATGTTCGGCAACCAGTTGAGGCAACAATTCTTCGGGTTTTCCCTGCAAAATGAGGATATCACCACCAAATTGTTGAAATGATTGACGTAAGGCTTGTACGCTTTCCAGCAAAAAGCGGGCACGAACGGCGCCAGTTTTGATGCTATGGTAGCGGGTAGGCTCGAAATGGCGGGGGTCGAAACAGTAAACAGGCATGATTTCTTCTGATTTGGCAATGGCTTCTACAAGCATTTCGTTGTCGTGCATGCGTAGATCATTCCTAAACCAAACCAAAATCTTTTTGCTCATATCCGAAGCCATTTTATATCGAGTTGCAAATTGCACAATTTATCGCAATTAGATGGTCAAACATCCTATTTTTTACATACCGATAACACTCCTTGGGCAAGTCGTAAGTCGCTAGCCCATAGCCGTCGGCCTGGGGCTTGGAATCCGTGGTTTTAGGTTTGCTCTTTTCAATTCATCTTGGCCAACGCAATAGGACAATCCATAATAACTAACCAGCTCATGAACCAAATATTGCTATCTTGGCTTCCGAAAAAACAAATCTCCGAAAAGCAAGGTTTAAAGGATATGGCAAAGAACATTTTGATTACCGGCGCTACTGGACTGGTGGGGCGCAAACTGGTGCCGCTTTTGTTGCAACAGGGCCACCGGGTTTCTATACTTTCGAGAAAGCTGCACGACATAAAAGGTGCCCAGGTTTTTCTTTGGGACGTGAAGCAGCAAACCATTGATCTTATGGCTTTTGAAGGGATTGACACGATTGTACACCTAGCCGGAGCAGGAATTGCCGACAAAAAATGGACTGCCGAATACAAGCAGGAAGTGATAGACAGCCGGGTACAATCAACACAGTTGCTTTACCAAAGCATCAAAGCAGCCAATGCACCTGTAAGCAGCTTCATTTCGGCATCAGCCATTGGCTATTACGGCGACAGGGGCGAAGAAATCCTGACTGAAAACAGCGAGCCGGGTACCGGCTTTTTGGCCAACTGTTGTTTACTTTGGGAAGAAGCCGTAAACGAAGGCATAGCCATGGGACTTAGGGTAGTTAAAATAAGGGTTGGCCTCGTGTTAAGCAGGGAAGATGGCGCACTGGCCACCATGGAAAAACCCGTCAGGTATTTTGTAGGCGCGCCTCTGGGCAGCGGCAAGCAATGGATGCCCTGGATACACCTGGACGACATGGCCAATATCTTTGCCAAAGCCGTAAACGACAATGAAATGGCGGGAGCCTACAACGGCTGTTCGCCCGTTCCGGTTACCAATAAGCTATTTACCAAAAGCATTGCCCAGCAATTGGGCCGACCCGTTTGGCCTATTCGTGTACCTGCCTTTGTGCTCAAGGCAGTGCTCGGCGAAATGAGCATCATGCCCCTGATGAGCAGCAATACCTCTGCCCAAAAACTGCTCGATGCCGGCTATAAATTTGCTTACCTTAACCTAGATAGTGCCCTGAATGAAATCTATGCAACAAAATAGCTTCAAAAACCATAATCATGACAACAGCAATTAGCATCTGCTGGCTCAGAAGAGACCTGCGCCTAGAAGATCAGGCTGCGCTCTATCATGCGCTCAAAAGCGGCCATCCGGTACTTTGCCTTTTTATATTCGATCAGCATATCCTTTCGCAGCTCTCCAACAAAGCCGATGCAAGGGTCGATTTCATTTACCAGACTTTGGCGAAACTCAAAGCCAAATTGGAGCAACAAGGCTCTGCCCTATTGGTTAAACACGGAAAAGTAGAACAGGTTTGGCCCGAAATCATAAAAAAATTCAACGTAAAGGCTGTTTATACCAATACCGACTACGAGCCTTATGCCACGCAACGCGATAACGGTCTGGCCGAATACCTGCGTAGCGAAGGAATTGGCTTTTTTAGCTATAAGGATCAGGTTATTTTTGAGAAATCGGAAGTGGTTAAGGCCGATGGGAAGCCTTATACCGTTTTTACGCCTTACTACAAGCAATGGTTGCAGAAACTGGATCGGTTTTACCTGAAGCCCTATCCCACTGCAAAATATTTCGATAAGCTAGCCAAAACCGAACCTTTGCCTTTTCCAGCCTTATCCGAACTCGGATTTGAAGCAAGTGGCCAAGCATTTCCTTCCGTCCACTTCGAAAACAAGCTGGCCGGTTACGATCAATCGCGCGATTTTCCAGCCTTAAACGCCACTACCCACATTGGCCTGCACCTACGTTTTGGCACATTGAGTATTAGGGCCGTCGCACAGGAAGCATTGGCACAGCAAGCACACAAATGGCTCTCTGAACTGGCCTGGCGCGAATTTTACATGATGATTTTGTGGCATTTCCCACATACGGCGAACCATTCTTTTAAACCGGCCTACGACCATATCAAATGGCGCAACAACGAAACCGAATTCAAGGCTTGGTGCGCAGGCAAAACGGGCTATCCCTTGGTAGATGCAGGTATGCGCCAGCTCAACGAAACCGGATTTATGCACAACCGCGTACGGATGGTGGTGGCCAGTTTCCTGTGCAAGCACTTATTGATAGACTGGCGTTGGGGCGAAGCCTATTTTGCCGAAAAGCTGTTAGACTACGACCAGGCCAGCAATGTAGGTGGCTGGCAATGGGCCTGTGGTTCTGGCAATGATGCCGCCCCTTATTTCAGGGTTTTTAATCCCGAGTTGCAGCTCAAAAAATTCGACCCAAAACTAGAATATGTGTACCGATGGGCACCCGAATACCGATCGGCTTTGGCACCTGTGCCTGTTGTTAAACACGAGCTGGCCAGAGATCGTGCCTTAAAAGCCTACAAATTGGCCCTCAACGAAAAAGCCAGTTAAAAACTGGCTTTCTATTAATTTGTTACCCCCGTAATCTCGATATCGAAATCGAGGGCGGAGTTTGGCGGTACAATATAACTTCCCGTAGTTTGGTTTCTGCTTCCTGTCGCCCCGTAAGCCAAATCAGAAGGCACAAAAAATCTGATCTTGGTGCCTTGCTTTAAGCCAACCAAGGTTTTTTGCCAACCAGGGATAAGGAGGTTGAGTTGCGATGTTAAACCATTATTTTGGTCGAAGATGGTTCCATTGAGCAACCTGCCTGTATAATTAACGGTAATGGTTGAAGCCGTGCTCGAAATGGCATCGCCAGTACCTACAAAATTCATGATGGTGTAAACCCTTGATGGATTTTTAACAGCCGTCAGGCCTTTCGCCGTCAGGAAGTTATTGATGTTTTGATCATCGATTTCCCATATTTTGCCATAAGGCGATACTGTAATCTCAGACAAGATGACTTCATTAGACGGAACCGTTGCGGTGCCATTTTTGCCATAGGCCAAATAAGAAGGCAATATCACCCTTACCTTGCCACCCCGGTTAACACCGGTTAGGGCAATGCGGTAGGCTTCCGGACTAAGATAGCCCAAATAAGTGCCCTCAGTGCTATAAGTTGCGGTGTTATAATAGCTTGTTCCGCTCAGAGACTTAATAGCCAAGCTGTAAAAAACCGAATCCTTGTTCAACAAAGGCGCACCAGTTCCCTGATTAAGTACCTGATAATAAAATCCAGCCGGATCTTTGGTCATGGTAAGGTTATTCTGTTTGATATAAGCCTGAATTTTGGCCTCGTCAATACTTTGGATGGTTTCATATTCTTTTTTACAAGAATTGAACAGCAGCAAGAGGCCTAATAAAGCGATTGCCGGAAAGATAAGTTTTTTACGCATGAGCATATTTATTGTGCGCTGATTAAGTCGATGGTAAAGTCTAAAACCGCATTTTCGGGAATACCCGGACCTGGCGATTGGTTTTTATAGGCCAAGGTAGAAGGCACGATCAACCTGATTCTGCCCCCCTTTTGGATCAGTGGAATGCCGATTTGCCAACCTTGGATCAGTCTGCCCAAAACAAAAGTTACTGCGCTTGAGGATTTGTCGAAAACATTTCCGTTCAGCAATCTTCCTTCGTAGTTAACCACTACCGCGGTTGAAGAGTTAAAACTCACGTCTCCGCTTCCCGGGGTAATAATCTGGTAATAGATTCCCGAACTGTGTTTGATGGCGGCAATACCGTTTTTAGCTATGAAATCTGCAATGAGGCCGTCGTCTATCTTTGCTTGTTTCTCTGCATTGTAACTGTCTTTTTTACAAGATGCAAAGGTTGCTACGATTAAAAAGAAACCTAAAAATAACCTGGTTTTAAACATAATTGCACAAAAATAAGCTTTTATTGCCTATGGCGCAATTTTTAACCAATTTTAACACTTGCCAGCAGTGGAGGGTTAAAGGCAAAAGGCTGAAAGATGGAAAGCGCAGGGCTTGTTCAAAATAAAAAGATTTAGGATGAAATAACCCTAAACCTTCTACTTTTTTACCTTCAACCTTAAAAACAGTATTTGTTGGCTTCGATCAGTTGCAATGCTACGTTTTGACGGGCTTGTTTTACGTTAAACGGCTCCATTTTGGTAAACCTGCGCAAACCAACCAGCATCATGCGCAGTTCGTCGCCTTCGGCAAAAGCCCAAAGCGCTTCCTTGCCTGCTTTCTGCACGCCGTCAACCGCTTCTACAAAATAGATGCGCATCATATCTAACTGACCCTTGCAGGCTTCTTCGCCACGTAGGCTAACTAATTTCTCCGTCCTGAGCATAGCCGATTCCGCTACGTACACATAGCTGGCCATGTCGGCGATATTCATTAAAATTTCCTGCTCTTTTGAAAGGCTCATCATCAACTTTTGCACCGCAGCGCCAGCCACCATCAAAGTTGCTTTTTTCAGGTTCTGGATAATTTTCTTTTCTGCAGCGAACAAGGTGGTGTCTTCTTCTCCAAAATCGGGGATAGACAGCAGCTCGTTGGCCACGGCAGTTGCCGGTGTCATCAGGTCCAGTTCGCCCTTCATCGCCCTTTTCAGCATCATGTCAACGGTGAGCAAACGATTAATTTCGTTGGTACCTTCAAAAATACGGTTGATACGTGCATCGCGATACGACCTGTCCATCGGTGCATCGGCCGAGAAGCCCATGCCACCATAAATCTGTACACCTTCGTCGGTTACATAATCCAGTACTTCAGAGCCCCATACTTTCAAAATGGCGCACTCTACTGCAAACTGTTCTGTTGATTTGAGTTTGGCTTTTCCTGCCTCCATGCCACCCGCAACCAAGGCATCGTAAGCATCGTCTATGTTTTGTCCGGCCCTGTAGTTTGCCGATTCTACCGCATAGATTTTGGTGGCCATTTCGGCCAGTTTATAACGGATTGCTCCATATTTGGAGATAGGCCTGTCGAATTGCACACGTTCGTTTGCATAGTTAACGGCCTGGTTCACCACTTCTTTAGAGCCACCAATCGCGGCAGCGGCCAACTTGATCCGGCCAATGTTCAGGATGTTTACGGCAATCTTAAAACCATTTTCCCTTTCCGACAGCATATTCTCTACCGGTACCGGACAGTCGTTAAAGAATACCTGGCGGGTCGACGAACCTTTGATACCCATCTTGTGTTCTTCGGGGTTCATGGTTATGCCGCCAAATTCCTTCTCTACAATAAATGCAGTTAGGTTCTTATCGTCATCTATTTTGGCAAAAACGATGAAGATGTCTGCAAAACCACCATTGGTAATCCACATTTTTTGTCCGTTGATGATGTAGTGCTTGCCATCGGCCGATAATTTGGCTTTGGTTTTGCCCGAGTTGGCATCAGAGCCCGAATTGGGTTCGGTTAAGCAGTAAGAGGCCTTCCACTCGCCAGTTCCCAATTTGGGAATGTATTTGGCTTTTTGGGCTTCATTGCCATAGTAAAGAATAGGCAAGGTGCCGATACCCGTATGGGCCGATAGCGCCACGGCAAACGAATGGCCTGCGCCGCAAACATCGGCCACCAGCATTGATGTGTTGAAATTTTTTCCGAAACCGCCGTATTCTTCCGGAATGGACACACCCAAAATACCGAGTTCGCCAGCCTTGTCCATCAGCGACGGCATGAGGCCTTCTTCCTGGCTGTCGATCCTGTCTAATATGGGGTTAACTTCGGCCGCCAGAAAATCGCGGCAGGTTTGCGCAATCATCTGTTGCTCTTCATCAAATTCTTCAGGAATGAATACATCCTGGTATTGGGTTGTTGCAATTAGGAATTCACCGCCTTTTATTGTTTTTTCCATGTTAGTATTGTGTATTGAGTATAGCGTACCGAGACGGTATGCCCATGTTTACAATTATTTTATTTTATTGTCCAATAGTACGAGAGAAGTATCTCAATACGCACTACGCAATTCTATTTTCTTACAACAGTTCAAAAATACCTGCCGCGCCTTGGCCCGTACCTACGCACATGGTTACCATGCCGTATCTTTTGTTTTGCCTTTTGAGTTCGTTGAAGAGCTGCACCGAAAGTTTAGCTCCCGTACAACCCAATGGATGGCCCAAAGCTATAGCGCCTCCATTTACGTTTATTTTTTGCGGATCCAAGCCCAAGGTTCTGATCACCGCCAACGACTGCGAAGCAAAAGCTTCATTCAACTCAATCAGGTCGATATCATCTTGCTTCATTCCCGCCTGTTTTAAAGCTTTCGGAATAGCTTCGATGGGACCAATGCCCATAATTCGTGGCGGTACGCCAGCAATGCCATAACTTACCAAACGGGCAATCGGCGTTGCACCCAATTCCTTCATTTTCTTTTCCGAAACCACCAGTACAAAAGCTGCTCCATCAGAAGTTTGCGAAGAATTACCCGCAGTAATGCAGCCATCGGCCGCAAAAACAGGTTTCAGCTTGGCCAAACGCTCAAGCGTGGTATCAGCGCGCGGCCCTTCATCGGTATCCACCACATAAGAACGGGTCTGTTTTTTCAGGTTGCCATCCAAATAGGTTTCGTTTACCGTAATGGGCAAGATGCCGTCTTTGAGGTGGCCGTTCTTGATGGCTTCTACAGCTTTAAGATGCGAACGATAGGAAAACTCATCCTGGTCTTCGCGGCTTACATTATATTCTTTAGCCACGGCTTCGGCTGTTAAGCCCATGCCCCAGTACCAGTCTGGATTATTTTTGGCAACCGCTGCATTGGGTACCAGTTTCCAGCCTCCAAATGGCATACCCGACATGATTTCTACACCACCGGCCACAATGCAATCGGCCATACCGGCCTTGATTTTTGCCACGGCCGTAGCAATGGTTTCTAAACCAGATGCACAGTAGCGGTTAACGGTAACGCCAGGCACCTTATCGGTATCGAGCCCCATTAGGCTAATCATACGGGCAACGTTTAAACCCTGCTCGGCTTCTGGCGTAGCATTGCCAACGATTACATCGTCTATTTCTGCCTTATCCAAATTAGGAACCGAGGCCACCAATGCCCTGATCACATCTGCCGCCAAATCATCAGCTCTTGTAAAGCGGAATACACCCCTCGGGGCCTTGCCCACGGCTGTTCTTAGTCCTGCTATTATGTATGCTTCCATTTTATAGTATCTAGTAGTGCGTATTGCGTAGCGGGTATTGAGATATACGCGCCTAACACAATTTATTATTTTAAAGCACCTTGAAGTTTATAATTCATTTTCTGTAATTCATCGATGTTGTCCAAAAGCTCGCCCGCTATTTGTTCATTTACAAATCCGAGCTTTTCTGCAATTACCAATTGTGTTTGTAACTCGTATGACGAGCCGTTAGCAACTCCTAAAAACTGTTTGAACTCACCTTTCGTGTTTCGCCCGGCTCCTTCGGAAATATTTGAAGGAATAGAAACAGCACTGCGTCTTGATTGAGATATTAGACCATAGCGTTCATCAATGGGATAATCCGAAGTAATTTGATAAATCCTCACCGCCAAATCAATTGACTTATTCCAAATTTTTAAATCTTTTATATTATGCATGCCATAAGTATTTAATTCGATTATTTGGGGATTGATTTTCTATTTTGTCTCAATACGCTTGTCTCAATACGCACTACTCCTTCCTAATTCCTCAACGGCTTCCCTTTGGTTACGATAGACTGTATTCTTTCCAAAGTTTTTCTTTCGCCACAGAGTGACAAGAAGGCTTCGCGTTCCAAATCCAGCAAGTATTGCTCGCTTACTTCGGTTGGCGATGAAAGGTCTCCACCGCACATGACCCAGCCCAGTTTCTCCGAAATCTTTTTATCGTGTTCGGAGATATAATGGCCGGCATACATGCTGTTGGCTCCGGCATACACAATGCCCAGGCCTTGTTTGCCTAATACCTTGATGTCTTTGCGCTGCACCGGCTTGGTGTATCCTGCATCGGCCAATTCTATTGCCTTGGCTTTGGCATCGGCGATTAAGCGGCTTCTGTTCATGCTGATGCCGTACTTGCCTTTTTGCAGGTAACCCAATTCTGCCGCTTCTACCGCAGAGGTCGACACTTTGGCCATACCAATGGTCAGGAAGCGGTCTTTGAGCGTGTTTTGCACAATCTGATCGGCATGATATTCGTCAGAGGCCCGCAGCGCAAACTCTTTGGTACCGCCACCACCCGGAATTACGCCTACCCCAAACTCTACCAAGCCCATGTAAGTTTCGGCATTGAGCTGCACAAAGTCGGCATGGAGACTAAACTCGCAGCCACCGCCCAAAGTCAGGTTATGTGGCGCCACCACTACAGGAATTGACGAATAACGGATGCGCATTGATGTATTTTGGAACATCCTGATGGCCATATTCAATTCTTCCCATTCCTGCTCTACAGCCATCATGAAGATCATACCTACGTTGGCACCTGCCGAGAAATTAGCCCCATCGTTGCCTATCACTACCCCGCGGTAATCCTTTTCGGCCATATCTATGGCCTTGTTAATAGCCGACAGCGTGTCGCCTCCAATGGTATTCATTTTCGAATGAAATTCTACATTTAAAATGCCATCTCCCAAATCAATGATAGAGGCACCGGCGTTTTTCCAGAGCACCTTGCTGGCCCTGAGGTTATCCAAAATGATAAAATCGGCCGTACCCGGAATTTCTTGATAGCTTTTTGAAGGGATGTCGTAATATTTCTTAATTCCGTCTTCTACTTTATAAAACGAAGTATGACCAGCTTCCAGCATTTCGCCTACCCATGCAGCAGGTTGATGGCCGTATTTTTTCATGCCTTCAATGGCTTCGGTAACACCAACAGCGTCCCAAACTTCGAATGGGCCTAAATCCCAACCAAAACCGGCACGCATGGCATCGTCTATGCGGTATAATTCGTCAGAAATTTCAGGAATACGATCCGACACATATTCGAACAGTCCGAAAAAAGAAGCCCTGAACAATTCGCCAGCCTTATCTTTGCCAGCTGCGAAAACCTTCATGCGGTCTTTCACGTTTTCGATACTCTTGGTAAGGTCTAAGGTGGCCGATTTTACTTTCTCCTGCGGCCGATACTCGAGCGTTTTCAGGTCGAGCGCCAATATTTCGGTTTTGCCTTCGGCATTTTTAGTCTTTTTGTAGAAGCCCTGCTTGGTTTTATCGCCTAGCCAGTTGTTTTCTTCCATCTTTTTCACGTAAGCCGGCAACTGGAATAAATCATGAGCCTTATCCTCAGGGCAATTATCGTACAGGCCTTTGGCCACCTTGATCATGGTGTCAAGCCCTACAACGTCGGTGGTACGGAAAGTAGCCGATTTCGGTCTGCCCAAAGCCGGACCGGTAAATTTATCCACTTCCTCAACGGTCAGCCCCATCTTCTCCACCAAGTGCAACAAGGCCATGATTGAGTAAACTCCAACCCTGTTGGCAATAAATGCCGGCGTATCTTTACAGAGCACCGTGGTTTTGCCCAGAAACTTATCGCCGTAATGCAATAAGAAATCAACCAGTTCTGGCTTGGTATAAGGCGTAGGAATGATTTCGAGCAGCCTCAAATAACGTGGTGGATTAAAAAAGTGCGTACCGCAGAAATTTGCCTTGAAATCGTCGCTCCTGCCTTCGGCCATTAAATGAATAGGGATGCCCGAAGTATTGGAGGTTATCAAAGTACCTGGTTTGCGGAATTGTTCTACCTGCTCGAATACTTTTTTCTTGATGTCCAGGTTTTCTACAACCACTTCGATCACCCAATCGCAGTTGGCAATTTTCGGCATATCGTCGTCAAAGTTGCCTGTAGCTATTTTCTGCAACACACTTTGCGAATAAATTGGCGAAGGGTTGGTTTTTACCGCGGTTTGCAAGGCCGTGTTTACCATGCGGTTCTTCACTGCCGGATGGGTCAGGGACAGACCTTTGGCCTGCTCTTCGGCATTCAGTTCTTTCGGAGCAATATCCAGCAGCAATACCTCTACGCCAATATTGGCGAAATGACAGGCAATGCGCGATCCCATAATGCCAGAGCCTAATACGGCTACCTTATTTATCTTTTTGTTCATCATGATCTTTTACGGGCGAATAAGCCAGGGTTAATTGGTTAACTTTGGAGAGCGTGGCAATCAGTTGTTCTTTTTCTTTGGCGCTGAGCTTTTCGTTTAAGTATTCGTTAAAAGACACCACTACGTTTCTGGCCAACTTTCTTTTTTCTACACCAAAGGGGGTTAGAAAAACTTTGACAGAACGCTTGTCGCCTGCCGCAATTTCTCTGTATATTAGGCCCAGCTCTTCCATGTTGTTGAGCATGCGCGACAGGCTGGTGGCTTTTACGCCGAGCAGGCCTGCCAATGCCGATACGGTAGTACCCTCGGCATGAATGTTGATCAGCACATAGCCAATGGCCTGGGTAATCCCAAAACCAGAGGCGATTTGGTTATAGGTGTTCGAAACGTTTTGCCAAACGATCTTTAAAAAATAATCTACTGTTTCCTGTTGCTTCATTAATTACTATGCTTGCATAACAAATCTAAGCTATTAAAGTTTAGGATGCAAGTAGAATATTAAAATAATTTTTGGAAATGACTTTGACCTGAAATTCGGGTTTCGGTTACTGATTTTTAGTTTGCAGTCAACCATAAAAAAGAGTAAAAAAAAAGCCTCCGATTTTATCGGAGGCTTTTGTATTTCAAAGAATGAATAGCCTAATACAAGGTAAATTCTACCCTTCTGTTTTGCTGACGACCAGCTGCAGTTTTGTTGGTTGCGATTGGCTGATCAGGACCGTAGCCAGTAGCTTCAATTCTGCTGGCATTGGCACCTTGCGATACCAAATAGGCTTTTACTGATTCAGCTCTATCTTTTGATAAACGCATGTTCAATTCTCTTGAACCTGTAATATCGGTATGGCCGGCTAATTTCAGGCTAAAGTTTTTCTCTACCAATAGCGCAGCTACTCTATTTAAGGTCGCGTAAGATTTAGCACGGATAGTAGCTTTGCCCAAATCGAATTCAAGGTTTTTAATCGCTTCAGCTACTACTTTACGGTCAGCTTCAGTAACGATTACTTTCTCGGTTACCTGAGGTGCAGGGATTTTGATCGGACAGCCTGAGCCATCAACTACCGTTCCTGCAGGTGTACCTGGACATTTATCCAATTTATCGGCTACACCGTCACCATCGCTGTCTTTCAACAAGTCGTTCATTTCTGAACGCAATTTGGCATTTTCAGCTTTTTGAGCATCCAAATCTGCCTTCAAGGCGTTGGCTGTATTTTTAGCAGCCACTGCTTGGTCGTAAGTAGCCGCAACCGGGTTGTGGAAAGCCAATTGTTTTCCTTTACCCAAGGCAAACTCTAAACCGGCATAACCATAGTTGTATTTGTCGTTGCCATTTCTGTAATAGCCGTCAAGGTTATCGCCGTCAACAAAGTTAATTGTCCAGCCCAAATCAAGGTTAACCCCATCAGAAAGCCTGAACTTGGCGCCTAAACCTACCGGAATAATCAGCTCGCTAATGGTTTTGCCACCTGCATAAGCCGAAGTGCCCGAAGCAGTAGTGATGGTTGGCTTATAACCAGCCAAACCTGCACCTGCCGAAGCATAAAGCTGCAAAACATCTTCTTTTTTGAACATGTCGATATTGAACATATTCACTACCGCATTTAAGCTACCAGAATATTCCAATTGGGTATCGAATGCTTTTACCGGGCTGTTGTTGATTACGCCACTGTCATAAGCTTCCGAGTTATCGCCTTTCAACTTACCTCTTACTCCATCTAAACGTAACGAGAAATAAGGTGTAAATTGTTTTTTGATATACAAGCCATAACCGAAGCTTGATTTATTGTTGCTGAAATCGTTCTTGCCACCAAGCGGAGACAATGGAGTAAGCACACCGGCATTTACACCAATAGACCAGCTCCTCAACGGGGTGCTGGCAGGTTCTTGGGCTTGTGCTGCAGTTCCGATAAATAAACCAGCTAATGCAACTGGTAGACATTTTAAAAGTTTCGAATTCATAGTTGTGATTTTAATAAGCGTTCTTTTGTTTACTGCTCTTGTTCAATAGCTGTACCAAAGATCGAAAACCAACAACAAAACAAATTAAAATACTTTTAAACAGATAGTTAGCCGTTATTTCTCCTGTATTAAATTTGTTAAATAATGTTAAATAAACTGTGCACTTTGCTATACAAAATTAATATTTAGCGGAATTTATGCCTCAAATTTTATCAATTTGGCACGCCTTATTTGATGCTGCCCGCAAACTTCCACTGGGTACTGAAATTTTCGGGAAGTTGCTGGTTGGTTAGTAAGGCCCTCACCATTTCAACCGGCATGTTGTTTTCGTGCAAAATACGCTCGTGGAATTGGATATTGGTCATCTTCCCACTGGCCACCAATTCTTTGTGCAATGCCCTAAATTGCAGGCCGCCTAGCATATAGCCAATTTGGTACAACGGCCCATAGCCACCCGTAAACGAGCGTCTTACCTCGGCCTCAGCATTGGCGCGCTCAAAACCTACACGGTCTACCAAAAAGTCGATACATTGTTTTGGCGTCCATTTGCCCAGGTGGTAATTCATAGAGAAAATAATGCGGGCGCAACGATGCATGCGCCAGAAGAGCATCCCGATTTTATCTTCTGGAGATTTCGGAAAGTTTTGGTCCCAAAGCAGCATTTCCCAATATAATGACCAGCCTTCGGTCCAGAACGGTGTACTAAAAACCCTGCGGTAAGGTTTGTAGCGGCTCTGCATGTAATATTGCAGGTTGTGGCCCGGGATGAGTTCGTGAAACACAACCGCTCTCGAAAAATGCCGGTTGTTGCCACGCAGGGTCATCATTTTGGCATCTTCGCTCATGTCTTCAGTAGGATAAGCAATCAACACCGACTCGCCTCCCAAGAAAAACGGTGCGAATAATTGTTCCTGCGGACTCAACATGCGCATGCGCCAGCCTTCCTTGGCCATAGCCGGAATAGCAATCAGTTTATTTTTCTCTACAAAATCAATGGCTTCGTTGGCCAATTCGTAAACCAGTTCGGGTTGCTTGCCTAACTCGGGATAATCGGTTTTTACCTTTTCCAACGCTTTTTTCCAATCGTTGCCAAAGCCCATTTGTTGCGAAGCCTTTAGCATTTCGGCATCACACCAGGCAAATTCACGCATGGCAATGGCTTCGATCTGCTCTGGCGTGTAGGCAATCATTTCGTCCTTCAAATTGCTGAGCAAGGCCGCCCGGCCAATGGGATTGCCGATAATGCCGCTGCCATCGTCTTTTACAGCCGAAGGCTTGGCCATTTTGCCCAATACATTGGCATAGGCTTTCAGGGCATCGGTTACTTCAGGATAAACGCCTTTGGTGGCGGTGGTAAACTGGGGGTCGTAGCCATCATAAAACTTGTAGGCCTCCGTAAATACGGCCAAATATTGCTCAACGGTTTGTTTGGCCCAGGCGGCCTGTACTGGCGTAACGGCCAGTTCTTTTTGCTCTACCGCCTTTGTGGTTTGCAGAATGGCTTCTTTGAGCCGGATAAATTGTTGTTGCACGGTTTTACCGTCTTGCTGCTGCCCTATACGACGCTTGGCCTCAAAATCGATAAGGGTCTGGGCAAAAGGCAAAGTAAAAATGGTACTGTTAAATTCGGCAAAATTCTGTTGCAAACTAGCCGAATCAGTCCTGATATCTCGTTTAAGCAAGATATAATCTACCCGTTCGTTTACGGTAAGCTTATTAAAAGGCAGGGATTTTAGTTTTTGGCGCCAAGCAGCATAAAAGCGCTCCATGCGTTTAAAATACTCCACCGACCGCTTGAGCGTGTATTTGCGGTTGAGCATGGTTTCGTCGGCCTGGTATTGGTTAATCAACGGACTGATGAGGCTGGCTTCGTTGCTTTGGGCATGAGCCAGTTGTAACGCTAATCCTAAAAACAGCAATAAAGAAGTTAGTTTTCGCATGAGGCAAGATTGTTTGATGGGCTGCAATATAATAAATGCAACAAAATTAGTTACCATAGCCCAAGGCTTTGATTTGTAACTTCTTTAAGGAACAATGGTTGTTGCGCAAAACCTACCAGCCAATGGCTTTGTCGTCGCCACGCGGATCGGCACCGCCTTGGTAAAATCCCCATTTGGTTCTCAGAATGGCATCCACCCGCCCTATTGGCCCACGATATACAATCTTATAACCTTTAGCCTGCAGTTTAACCATCGTAAGGCTATCCAGGGCATTTTCTTCTACCGAAATATCATCTGGCAACCATTGGTGATGAAATTTTTTGGCACTTACCGCAGCCTGCATCGATTTGTTAAAGTCGACCACGTTTAAAATGGTTTGGAAAACCGAGGTAATGATGGTTGAACCACCTGGCGTACCTACCACCATGAACAATTGTCCATCTTTAGACAGAATCGCAGGGGTCATGGAGCTGAGCATACGCTTGTTCGGTGCAATGGCATTGGCTTCGCCACCAACCAATCCGTACATATTCGGGGCACCAGGTTTTACCGAAAAATCGTCCATTTCGTTGTTCAGCAAAAAACCTGCGCCTTTTACCACTACCGCAGCCCCATAAGAACCATTCAGTGTGGTGGTAATGGAAACAGCATTGCCTTCTTTGTCTACAATAGAAAAATGGGTAGTTTCTTCGTGCTCGGCAGGGGGAATTTCGCCTGCCCCGATAGTGGCACTGTTGCCGGCTTGTTGCCAATTGAAGGTGCCCATGCGTTGCCTGATGTAGGCATCTTCCATTAATTTCTTTTGCGGCACGGGATAAAAATCGGGATCGCCCAGGTAAGAAGCGCGATCGGCATATACTCTCCGCTCGGCTTCGACCATTAACTGAACCGTAGAATCGGCATTAAAGCCCCATTTGGCAAGTGGATAAGGCTCAACCGATTTGAGCAACTGTACCAAGGCTATGCCTCCACTTGACGGGGGTGGCATGGTTACAATTTCGTAACCTCTATAGTTGCCCACAATGGGTTTGCGCCACACGGCCTGGTAGTTTTGGAGGTCTTGCTTGGTCATGATACCACCTCCGCGCTGCATTTCGGCAACGATTGAGTCTGCTACCGGACCTTCGTAAAAGCCTTTCCTTCCCTTTTCAGCAATCAGTTTTAGCGTATTGGCCAATTCCTGTTGTACCAATACATCGCCTTCAGTCCATTTGCTATCTTTAAGCAGTGCTGTGCCCAAGGGATTGAGGGCTTTTAATCTTTTTTTAAGTCCGTTGAGTTCGTTGGCTTGGCGGGCGGTGATCTTGAAGCCTTCGGCAGCTAATTTAATAGCAGGTTTTACCAAATCTTCCCATTTCAATCTACCATATTTTTGATGGGCTTCTACCATGCCAGCCACCGAACCTGGAACGCCAGCAGCCAATTGCCCGTACAGGCTCTTATCTACAATAGGATTACCAGATGCATCCAAGTACATGTCTCTTGTGGCACTGCCTGCCGCTTTTTCCCTAAAATCGAGGGTATTGGCTTCGCCTTTGGCCGAACGGTAAACCATAAAGCCGCCACCGCCAATGTTGCCTGCATTTGGGTAAACTACGGCTAAAGCAAATTGAACGGCTACTGCCGCATCAACCGCATTGCCCCCTTTTTTGAGGATGTCAACCCCAACCTGCGAGGCAATGCCATTGGCCGAAACTACCATGCCATTACGGTATTCATCGCTGTTGTGCCTGCCTAGCTGACCGCCTACGCAGCCGAAAAACAGGCTTATGGAAACTAAACCTAAGGTAATTGCACCTAACTTACGCTTTATAGTTTTCTGCATCTTTATAGATCTTTTCGATGATGGCCGCATATTTTTCGAGGACTACCTTCCGCTTAAAGCTCAGTTTAGGGGTAAGCTCGCCTCCATCAATGCTGAATTCTTTGGGCAAAAGCGCAAAGCGTTTGACCTGCTCCCATTTGCCGAATTCTGATCCTAAAGCTACAATAATCTGATTATATTTTTCCAACACCTGCTCGTTTTTGATCATTTCCTCATTGGTGCTGTAATCGATGCCTTTTTTGGCGCACCAGGCTTTCAGCGCCGGAAATGCAGGCACGATCAAGGCCGAAGGGAATTTCCTGTTCTCGCCCAACACCATGATCTGTTCTATCAGAGGCGATTCTTTATAGCGGTTTTCGAGCATTTGGGGCGCTACGTATTTGCCACCCGCAGTTTTGAAGATTTCTTTTTTGCGATCTGTGATTTTGAGGAATTTGCCTTCCAGTATCTCGCCGATATCACCAGTATGGAACCAGCCTTCGGCATCGATGGTCTCGGCCGTCAGGTCGTCGCGTTTGTAATAGCCTTTCATCACGTTGTGCCCACGCACCAAAATTTCGCCATCGGCGGCAATCTTGATTTCAACGCCTTCGATTACCGTGCCTACAGTGCCGAACATGGTGGCACCAAAATGGTTAACGGTAATTACCGGCGAGGTTTCGGTGAGGCCATAACCTTCGAAAACGGGCATGCCGGCGGCCCAAAAAATACGGCACAAGCGCGGGTTGAGGGCTGCACCACCCGAAACGAGCACCACGATGCGTCCGCCAAGTGCCTCTTGCCATTTTTTGAACACCAACTTACGGGCAATGCCCAACTTGAAGTTGTACCACCAGCCGTTGTTGCCGTCGAATTTTTCGGCTAGGGCCAGCGACCAAAAGAAAATGCCTCGTTTGATACCTTTGAGGTCTTTTCCCTTTTCCAATATTTTATCGTACACCTTTTCCAACAGTCGGGGTACGGTAGAAAAGGCATTGGGTTTTACTTCCTGGATATCGGCTACGATGGTGTCCATGCTTTCGGCATAATAAACCGATACGCCAAAATAGGCATAGAGGTAGGAAATCATGCGCTCAAAAATGTGCGACAGAGGCAGAAAGCTCAATGACACCTTAATTTCTGTTGGAAAGATGATGGCCGATTTTACGAAGTTCTTCACCAAATTATCATGGGTAAGCATTACGCCTTTGGGTGTTCCAGTGGTGCCTGAAGTATAGATTAGCGTGAGGATATCTTCGGAACTCACCGCTTGCCTGTAGCTTTCTAAATCAACATTGGTTGATTTTCCAACCTCGACCACTTCCTGCCAATGGCTTGCGCCTTGCACCTGATCGAAAGTGAAAACCTTTACTTCATGTTTGATTTCCCGGCAAACCATGGTCACTTTTTGATAAAGCGTTTCGTCGCTTACAAATACGATGGTAATTTCGGCATCTTCGATAATGAATTTTACATCGTGTTCGGCCAGGGTTGGATAAAGCGGAATTTGATAAGCACCGAGTTGCATGATGCCATAATCGCAGATGTTCCACTCGGGCCGGTTATGCGACATGACCGCTACCCGAGAGCCTTTTTTGATGCCCAAAGTAGTGAGGCCGCGGCTCAGGTTGTCGGTTACTTCACAAAAATGTTTGGTGCTGTACTTTTCCCATTTGCCCTTGATCTTGCCGCTGATAAATTCTTCTTTCGGAAAGTTCTCGAGGTTGTATGGAAGGAGGTCGAATACCCGTGTGATGCTTGTAGACATGAAATAGCAATTTAATTTGGCCAGGAACTGCAGCAACGAATTACTTGTTTGAACTCGTTGTTTCTCAAATCTAACAAATTATACTTTTCGTATCAACCCATTTCGAAAATTATTATGCATGCAGAATAATTTTATTGCTTTTTGATGATGTTAGAAGAAGAATAGAAAATAGGCAACAGCCTCTTGACCATTGCCTATCTATATTGAAAGTAGTTAAGGAAAGTTTACTTTTTACTTTTTACTTTTTCGAGTTCTTTCCTCAATTCATCGATAGCTTGTTCTTGTTTTTCATTCTTTTTGTTTTGGTCGATGAGCAACAAGGTAAGCTCTTCTACTTTTTTGAGCAACAATTTATTCATTTCGCCTAGTTCAACTCCATTGGCTTCCACTTCCTTGGCACTTGGCATTTCGGGCAGGCGCTTATTCGCTTTGATGTAGCCTTCCAATGCTTCCAACGTTCCAACTTTATAATCTTCTTCAAAAACGTAGTCCGGCCAGTTGGCGGATTCTACCTTGATTTCTTTGGCGCGGATCTTGCCATTTACGGATAGTTTTTCTTTTGGTGTGGTAGTACCAATGCCAACATTGCCGGAGCCAAGTACCGTAAATAAATCGACACCACCCCCTAATCCTACATCATTTACCGTAAATCTTACTTCGCTGCCCGTACCAGCAACTCCAGCACTAGCAGAAAGACCAACAACTACCCAGCCGGGTTTTGAATCATGGGCATGACCATATAAATTAAGCGCACCTCCAAAGCCGTCTGATCCGGCTCCGGCCTGCATTGTCACTTTCCCCGTGCCAGTATACGTTGCGTCTGTAATGATATATCTATTGACGTTATCACCAGAAAAACCAAGGTTGCCGTTTATAGTTAATTTTTGTGTAGGGATAGTGGTACCGATGCCTACATTGCCGCCCACGTTAATGCCCAGCGTGGTCGTATTTCCATTTTGTGTGACGGTCTGTAAATCTTGGGCGAGGCTAAACAAAGGAGCCGTCGCTAAAAGTAGTCCAAATATTTTTTTCATATCAATTGTTTTTTTTAGTCAGTTTTCTCAATAGCGCTTCCAGCCTTTCTTGTCTTTCTTCCAAGTTTTGAAGCTTTTCATTTTGGCATTTGACCAGTTCTTTGTTTTTAGTCAATTCTTTATCTTTTTCGATGAGGTACAAAGTCAGTTCTTCAATCTTTTTTTGTTGCAATTTCATCATCTCACCCAGCTCAACACCGTTGGCTTCCACTTCCTTGGCACTCGGCATCTCAGGCAAATGCTTGTTAGCCTTGATATAACTTTCCAACTCTTGCAACGTTCCAACCTTATAGCCTTCTTCAAAAACATAGTCTGGCCAATTGGCAGTTTCCACCTTGATTTCCTTGGCGCGGATCTTGCCGTTTACGGACAGCTTTTCGTTTGGCGTAGTGGTGCCGATGCCTACATTTCCATTATCAGTAATCTGCATGGTTGGCTCTCCTAAAAATGTTGCTCCGATGGTTTCCGAACTTGCATTTTTTGTATAGAATTTAATTCCTCCTTCACTAAAGCCCCTTCCCAACACAATGGCGCTTCTGGCCATATTGCCATGAGAATAAACCAATTGCTCCGATGCAGAATGTGGTTTTAATCCGTGAGCCAACACTAATCCGGCAGAAGCATACATGCTCCCGATTGTATTATACTCGTTATTATTTGCGGTGCCGAAACCTAGGTAGGCCCCACCGGTTGGGTCGAAAATATTAATATTTCCGTTTACAGTAAGCTTTTCACTAGGCGAGGCCACACCAATCCCCACATTGCCATTTCCATTACCAATGTTTTCAAATAGAAACCCTTTTTCTGGGTTTATCATTAAGCGCGTATAATTTGCCATATCTCCTGACCGCGAGGTCTGGAAGCGAATTTTGCTTTCCGCAACATTTTGCCCAACCTGCTCTATGAATGCACCAATGGCGTCGATTCCAGAATAAATTGATTTAGAAGTTTCATTGCCCCAACGTAAAATCCCATTGATATGCAATTTATCTAAAGGATTAGCGATACCGACACCTATATTTCCATTGGCTAAAACACTCAGTCTTTCTCCACCCCCCGCGTAGATAGCCAATCTTTGGGTTGCCACTCCGTTTGCATTTCCTGCTACCAAATAACTGGGACCAGCCTGCTGATATAATTGCAAGTGGTTCCCTGAAGTACCTTCTTGAACCACTATTGCATTTTCTACATTTTTTGTTGTTGTATAGCCTCTTTCTGTCACTGTTTGCAAGGTTTCCTGTGCTTTTGAGACGTAGGCCATTGAAAACAATACGCCCAGAACCATTATCCTTTTCATTTGAAATTAGTTTTGTTTAAGTAATTTTTTCATAAGAAACTCCAGGTTCGTAACCCGGTCATCTAAAGCGCCATTTTTTTCTTTTTCCTTTCGAAGCTCTTTATCCTTTTCGATCAAATGAAGTGTTAGTTCTTCGATCTTCTTTTGTTGCAGTTTCACCATTTCACCCAATTCTACGCCATTGGCTTCTACTTCCTTCGCACTCGGCATCTCAGGCAAATGCTTGTTAGCCTTTATGTAACTTTCCAACTCTTGCAACGTTCCAACATTATAGCCTTCCTCAAACACATAATCCGGCCAGTTGGCGGTTTCCACCTTGATTTCCTTGGCGCGGACCTTGCCGTTTACGGATAGTTTTTCGGCAGGACTGGTAGTGCCTATGCCGACGTTGCCACTTTGGGTAATCCGCATTTTCTCGCTGTCGACTACGGGCTGATCCACATTTAAGGCTCCATTTATCCCCGTGTGAAAAGTAATGCCATAATAATAGTTTAGAGAAACGAAAGAGCCTGCATCATAGGGATTGGCCGTTTTCTTTACTGTATTCGTTCCCGAGCCAGACATCACGTTGTTGCCCAAAATGGTTGAGGCACCACCGTAACTCTCAGACAAGGAAGCATAATTGATCAGGTAACCAGTTAGTGGATTCGAGAGTTTAACATTGCCATTAATCGTAAGTTTTTCGCTGGGTGTGCTTAGACCAATTCCAAAATTCCCATTATCATTGCTTACCAAAAACGACCTCCAACTCCCCCATCCGGTACCCGTATAACCCGACCGGATGTACACGTCTCCCTCGTCAGAAAAAGTCAATTCATTGGCTTTGCCACCAGAATCGTCAGCCCAACCCCTTATACCAAGGACCGTATAATAGGTATTGGGCAAACCTAATATAGTGCCCGATTTAAAATGCGACTCAACAGATTGAGAATAAGAATTGGGAACCGTTGGAACGGCTCTTGTATCCTGAACAGTTAATATATTGGTTTGCGCCATCAAAGTTTTAGCCGATAAGAAAACCAGCATGGTGATTATATATTTTTTCATCTTATTTTTTTATTTTCATAAATGCCTCCAACTTAGCAATTCTTTCTTCTTGCTGTAGATTTTTGGTCTTTTCTACGACAAGCTCTTTATTCTTTTCTGCCAGGTCTTGTAATTGTTTATTTTGTTCGATGAGCAACAATGTCAATTCCTCAATCTTCTTTTGCTGCAGCTTGACCATTTCACCTAATTCTACACCATTGGCCTCCACTTCTTTGGCGCTCGGCATCTCAGGCAAATGTTTATTTGCCTTGATGTAACGTTCCAATTCTTCCAACTTTTCAACCTTGTAACCGTCTGCAAATACATAGTCTGGCCAATTGGCGGTTTCCACCTTGATTTCCTTGGCGCGGATCTTGCCGTTTACGGACAGCTTTTCGTTTGGCGTAGTGGTGCCGATGCCTACGTTGCCTTGTGCATTCCAGATACCATTCTCCGGCATCATCACGTTTCCTTTAAACTTATTTTTATATGGGATCTCTATGGTTTTATTACTTGTCGCCAAAGCTTCGTCAATAGCAACCCAACCTTGAAACCAAGCGCTAGTTTCTAGAATCCCTTGCGCATATGCACTTACGGTGAAGCGATTATAATATGATTTATCATCGATGAAAATCACAACCCTGCCGCTTTCATTCGACAATAAAACCCTAGGCGTGTAACTTCCAGAAGAAGCAATAGTAGCCGAATGAAAGTAGAAATTATTTGGATCATTAGAGGCGCCTGAAAAATAAATATAGTAGGCCAAGGTTAGGTCTATTACCTGAGAATTTGCAAAATCATAGCCTTTAATGCTAATCGTTGGCATTTGACTACTTGTTAAAAAAGGCAAATTGGTAATAATTTTTATTCCGTGAGTTGGTGTATCATTAAAATTATAGTTTACAAGATTAGGGTAATTTTGGGCATGCACCGTATTTATAAAAAATAATGCGATGATTAAATACAGGTATTTCATATGCTATTTTTTCGATTTTATTTTGTGGTTGATTGCATTGACTAATTTGATCAGCTCTTCAATTTCTTTGTCCTGAGCCTTATTTTTCTCTCTTTCGCTAAATAGCTCTTTATCTTTTTCAATCAGATATAGTGTCAGTTCCTCAATCTTCTTTTGTTGCAGCTTGACCATTTCACCTAATGCCACCCCGTTCGCCTCCACTTCTTTGGCACTCGGCATCTCAGGCAGATGTTTGTTGGCCTTGATATAACTTTCCAACTCTTGCAACGTTCCAACGTTATAGCCTTCTTCAAAAACATAATCTGGCCAGTTGGCTGTTTCCACCTTGATTTCCTTGGCACGGATTTTTCCGTTGACGGCTAGTTCGTAACTACCAGGCGCTTGCGTTTTAACACCTACATTTCCGGAAAAATAGCCTTGGTTTGGTGTTACGCCTGAAAGCCCCAACAAGGAGGCAATGATGGGTTCGTTACCATCTACCACTTCTACGCGAGGGGCGTAAAAATATTGACGGTCATTGACATCGGTATCATAATAAAGATAAGACCTTATGTTGGTGGTGGTGGTACCTACCGCAAATTTGAAATCGGTGATATCTACCGCTCTGATCCCTGTAGTACCATCGTAAATAGCACCGTAGCTTGTTGTAGATGCATCACCACTGCCGTGCACATAGCCAACCACCAAATACCATTTGTTCAATTCAGGTAAATCGCCATACCAGAAATAAGGATTGGTGTTGGGAACACCGTTCAAGTCATTTACATCTTGCGTTCCAAGATAACTTGTGCCGTTTGTTGAATTCGTCTTCTTGAGCCAAATGGAAAAACGATACATCTTGGTATGATCAATAGCAAAATAAGTATGGTCAAATCCACCATCTGCAAAACCATCTCCCTGTGGCTTTCCTTCCCATAATATAGCACGCTGCCCTTGCGGACCTGTGCCCCAAAAACGGGTATTTTCACTGACCTGTCCATTGGCAATGAAAGCTCCCGAACCACCAGTTCCTACTGTCCAGTTTGGCATGTCGAGCAGGTTTTGTGCACTTGCATTCAGGTTAAAAAAAGCAAAGCTTAAGGCGCAGCAGCATGCCCTGCGCAAACGATTTGTCTTCATAAGTAGAACGTTAATCTGGTTAAATTTTGAGTCCGTTATCTGCGGTTAAGCTAAAATAAATTTGAGACATAAAAAAATATTTTCCCCAACAGTGGTTTTCGCAGGACGAACGCATCGAAATGCTGGACGAACGTGCGTTTTGAAAGGATATTTCGTTTCAGAAAACTGGATTTTTAAGGTCGATTTTAGAGGCATTTTAGCAAAAAAATGCGTAAACTAATCATAAGTCGAAAAACAAGAATGCGGCTCTCGTTTACTCCGCCGTTTATTTCTCCAAGGCATTGAGGGTCAGCAGGAGGGTTAATTGCCCGGTCTTTTCTTTTGCGCCGAGTTCTTTCTTGTCGCTCAGCTTCAATTCAGCAATTTTGCCAATTCCAGCACTCTTGCTCAAAGTATCCAGCAATTTAACCAGATTAAAGTAGTTGCCTTTAAAGGTAAATTGCTGGGCTACCATTCCTTGCTTCAATGCGATAGTATCGGTTACGCTCTGCGTGTTGCTGCTGAAATTAACCTGCACGTTTTGTGCGGAAGCCATGCCCGAAACGCTTTGCCATAAGCGGTTTTCGCGGTCTTCTTTTTTAATCGCATACGACTTTAGCGCATTGATGTAGAATGCATTTTTTCTGCTTACCTGCGGAAAGGTACTGTCTTCTGATTGAGCCGCATTTTGCTCTTTTTTAAGCTGACTGTTTAATCGCATGGCCTCGAAAGTATGCTTCAACGAAAACACATAGGCAATGTAAAGCGATACGACCATGCCGGCCATGAGCACCCCATTTTTTTTCTGATGGCTTAAGTTCTTCCACATGGCTAATAGGTAATGATTAAGCTAAATTGATAAGCTGTTGTTTCTTGATCTTCCTGATATTTGAGCAGTTTGGCCGATTTGACCCAAGGCATTTCCTTGAGTACAAAAATCCAATTATTTACCGCTGTAAGGTTATCTGTTGAGCCAAGAATTTTAATGCTTGGCTGCCTTTCGGCTTTTTCTGCATCCGTCTTAAAATCATTGACCGCTACTTCGTGAAGGCTGAGTTGCCTAGGCATACTTTTGCCTATTTCATTGAGCAGGAAACCATAATTGTAGCCTCCGTTCCAATGCAACTGTTTAAGCAAGTATTCGTTGCTCGCGATATTCTTTTGCAGCAAATCGGTTTGGTCCGCACTTGCGGTCTGCGCACCTACTTGTTGGGCAAGTTTGGCATTTTCCTGGTTGTAATAAGAAAACAGTCCAAAGCTGATGAGCAATAACCCAAAAAGCCCGAACAGGAAAATAAGCGCTTTCTTTTTCAGGCTGGCATTGCCCAAAAAATCGGAGAAAGCACTATTTACTCTTTCTACATTGGCTAAAATCGGGGTTAACTTCTCGTGCAAAACCAGTTGAAAAGCAGAGGCATAAGCTAATATATTTTCTTCGGGAATGAGCTCTTGTTCTATTTTGACCTGAAAATCGTGCTTCAGACCCGCTTCGGCACTATAGCTCATAAAATGACGTTCTGCCGTCAGCACAAATCCATGTCCGGCAAAGCGCATTTCTGTACTGTAAATATTCAGTTGTGGCCAAATGGGTGCTGTTACAATACCGCCAAGGCTCAACATCAACACTTTCAGCCCTGCCCTGCCCAGCTTATCCAGCAATTCGTCTACACCTTGCCTTCTGATAATGCTGCCTAGCGCATTGTTACCCTGAACATAAGACTGTACGTAAAAATCCTTTACCTCAATTGACGGGAAAGCTTGTTGGATCACCTGCTCGGGCAAAGTATCTGTAGCCACCTGCATATTCTTGTGGATAATGCCTCGCCCTGTCAGTGTCAGCGCCACAGGGAAATTTTTAGGCAGGCTCTCCAATACCTTATGTAATGGGCCTTCTATCACCTTGTTGCTTTCGATATGTAGTTCGTTATCTTTTTTGGCAAGTTGGCAAAACCGGCAACTATAGCTATTGTCGCCAAGGCTATGCAGCTCTACACCCAAAACCGTATTTAAACCATCAAACAACATCTTAATAAAGGATGGTAGGTTTAATAAAGACTAACGTAACCACTTTGGCATTTGATTTCTCACGACTGCTAAACAACCACTTTAAAATCGGAATACGTGACAACAAAGGCACGCCCGATCCGCTTTCACTATTTTCTGTCCTTTCTAAGCCACCCAATACAATCATGTCTTCATTTTTGGCCCTGATGATCGAGGTAAACTTGCTGATTGATTGCTGTCTCTTATACACATCTGACGCTGCCGACGAACCACGACATGTGTGGGTGTCGGTGGGGGGGGGGGGAATAAAAAAGGGGGGGGGGGGGGGGGGGGGGGGGGGGGGGGGGGGGGGGGGGGGGGGGGGGGGGGGGGGGGGGGGGGGGGGGGGGGGGGGGGGGGGGGGGGGGGGGGGGGGGGGGGGGGGGGGGGGGGG